>DATKAL010000172.1:0-8918 GCA_035498135.1 Anaeromyxobacter sp. | reverse complement strand
GCGCTCGCCGGGTGGGCGATCGCCGAGGGGCTGCGGCGGCGGAGACGGGCGGCGGCCGTCGCGATGCGGCCATGGGCCAGGATCGCCTTCTTCCTCGTGGCCCACGGAGCGCTCCTCGGCATCGGGCTGCTGCTCTTCGAGGACCGCGCCGCGACGCTTCACCAGGACAATCGCAGCATGCTGCTCGCGAGGTCGTCGGAGCAGGACGGCCCCGTCCCCACGACGGCGGCCGCCTCGTTCCGCTACTTCGTCTGGGACCGGCTGCCGGAGAAGGCGGCCCGCGTGCGAGCCGAGCTCCGCGCCGATCCCCAGGCCGACCCGCCGACGCGCAAGCACTATGGTCAGAGCGTCGCGCTGCTCGGGCTGTTCATCGTCCTCCTCGCCCTCGAGCACGCCTACTGGCGCACGTGGGTGTCGCGGATGCTCCAGTGGCTCATCCGGTCCGTGCTGTACGGCGTGGCCGTGGTGCTCATCGTCACGCTCCCGGCGGCGTACGGCGTCCTCTGGTTGCCGAACAACGCGACCTACGTGGAGATCGCCACGGCGCCGACGGAGGCTCCGGTGATCGGGTACCTCCTCACCGACATCTCCAGCGACGATCCGGACGTCTGGACGCTCACGCTCGCCGACACCACCTTCGCGATGCGGGTGTTCAAGCGCGAGAGCATCTCCGAGATCCGCGTCATCGCCAACGCGTCCACCGACAACCTCCTCCGGGTGCCGATCGATCTCCTCGGCGTCCCGGACGGCCGCACCTCGAAGGGAGACGCCGGTGGGAACACGCCCTAGGCTGCTCACCGCCGCGCGGCCGGCGACGATCCGCGCGGCGCTGCTGCTCGCCGCGACGCTGCTCGGGCTGCTCGCCCCGGCAGCGCGCGCGTGGGCGGGGTGCGGGGAGCAGGTCTGCATCGAGCTGACGCTTCCTCCCCACGTGAACGAGCTGCGGCGCGGGTCGACGCTGGACTCCGTCCTCGTGCTGCCCGCCCCCGCCCGAGAGCCGTCCACGGTCAAGGTCATGCTCCTGGCCGAGGGCAGCGGAGCGTGCTCCTGCTGGTACGAGACGATCCAGCCCGGGAGCGCGTGGAAGCGCTCGAGCCTCTCGCTCGGAGACGTCTCCCCCGGCGCCTACCGGGTGGGCGTGGCCCGCCCGCCGAAGTACGACGCGGCGAAGTGCACCTGCACGGCACGGGAGGGCAGGTTCCTGGCGCGGACGATCCGCATCACGCCGTAGCCGCTGCGCCCCGAGGCAGGACGCGGCGGCCGCCCCGGCGGCAGCGGCGGCTCGCGCGGGTGGGCTCGCGGGTCGAGCCGGTCGGCCCTGTCGCCGCTCCACCCACACCGGCGTCCCGCGGGATCGCCCCTTCCCTGACGCGGTTGGCTATGATGGACGGCATCGCTGAGAGGGGGCACCGGCAGCTCGGTGCGGGAGGCGTGTCGCGTGACGGTCGTGATCTGGCCTGCCCTGGGGCCCGCGGGGTGGCTCGTCGTGGGGATCGTCGTGGGGGCCTGGGCGGCCCTGGTCCTCACGGTCGCCTTCGCCGTCGCCGGCCGCGCCCAGCACCGGCGCGACACCTCCGCCCTCCGGCTCTCCGAGGAGCGCCTCCGGCTGGCCATCGAGGCCACCACCGAGGTGGTCTGGGACTGGAACCTCCAGGACGACTCGATGTACTGCCCGCGGTGGGCCCAGGCGTACGGCTACCCGGAGGCGGTCGCGCCCAGGACGGGCGAGCAGCTCTTCGCGTACATGCACCCCGACGACGCCGCCCCCCTCGGCGAGCAGGTCCGGCAGGCGATGGAGGGCGCCCGCGACGGCCTCGAGATCGAGCACCGCGTCCGGACCGGCCAGGGCGAGTGGAAGTGGATGCTGGCCCGGGCGCGCGTCGTGGCGCGCGACGCGGCCGGGCGGGCGGCGCGGATGGTCGGCACCTGCGCGGACGTCACCGAGCGGAAGCGGATGCTGGCGCGCCTCCAGATCGCCGATCGCATGGCCTCGGTGGGGACCCTCGCCGCCGGCGTGGCGCACGAGATCAACAACCCCCTGGCCTACGTGATCGGAAACGTCGAGTACGCGCAGGAGGCGCTGCGGAAGGCCGGGGCGGCCGTGGCCGAGGGGCAGGCCTCCCCCGCGGCGTTCGGCAAGACGGCGGCCGAGTGCCGGCAGGCGCTGGGCGAGGCGCAGGACGGCGCCGAGCGGGTGCGCAGGATCGTCCGCGACCTGAAGGTCCTCTCCCGGGCGGAGGAGGACGAGCAGGTCCCGGTGTGCCTCCGGCAGGTGCTGCAGGCGGCGCTCAACCTGGCGGACGCCGAGCTGCGCAGCCGCGCCCGCGTCGTCCGCCGGATCGCGGAGGTCCCGGCCGTCCGGGGGAACGAGGCGCGCCTCACTCAGGTCTTCCTGAACCTGCTCGTGAACGCGGCGCAGGCCATCCCCGACGGCCAGCCGGCGCGGAACGAGATCTTCGTGGGAGCGGGCCTGGACGGGGCGGGGAGGATCGCCGTCGAGGTGCGCGACACCGGCTGCGGCATCGCCCCGGCGAACCACAAGCGGATCTTCGACCCGTTCTTCACCACCAAGCCGGTCGGGGTGGGGACCGGCCTGGGGCTCGCCATCTGCCACGGCATCGTCACCGCCATGGGCGGGGAGATCGAGGTGGAGAGCGAGCCGGGGAAGGGGGCGACCTTCCGCGTCCTCCTGCCCGTCTGGGCGGGGGAGTCGCCGGCCCCGCCGCCCGGGTGTCCGCGGCAGCGCTCGAGCGGGGGGCGCGTCCTGGTGGTCGACGACGAGCCGCTGTTCTGCAGCCTGCTCGAGCGGGTGCTCCGGCCCGAGCACGAGGTGGTGGCGATCTCCGACCCCCGGGAGGCGCTCCGGCGCGTGGAGGGCGGCGAGCACTTCGACCTGGTCCTGAGCGACCTCGCCATGCCCGGCCTCTCCGGCATGGAGCTCCACGCGGAGCTGTCGAGGGTCGCGCCGGAGCTGGCGGCCGGGATGCTCTTCGTCACCGGCGGCGCGTTCACCCCGGCGGCCGCCGAGTTCGTCTCCGGGCGCCCGGAGCGGGTCCTGGAGAAGCCGATCTCGCCGGACGCCGTCCGGGCGGCGGTCGCCGGCGCGCTCCGGAAGCCCGCTCCGGTCCCGGTCGCGTAGCGAGGCGAGAAGACCCGCCTGCGCCCGGCGCCTCGGCCGGGGAGCCGCGCTTCCCGCGGTCCTGAAGGGTCGGTCCGTGGCCGCCCGCCGCCTCCCGATGTCTCTTCATCAGCCCGGGCGCGGTACCTCGGGGACGTGGGCCGGACCAGCATCCCCACTGGGTCACGACCGCGCCCGGGCGCTACCCTTCCACCGCACCAGGCGGCGAGCCCGCTGTCGCTGATGCAGGGAGCTCGCCCGCAGGGGCGGTCCACGACTCAGCCGAGAGCGATCAGCGCTTCACCTGCGCGCGAAGGACGCAGGCTTGTCGGCCGAGATCGCGAAGCAGGCCCGAGTCCGCGCTGCCGGATCGATTGCGCCACGTGGCTACGGCTTCTCACAGCGATAGGCGTTCGCCGCGACGGTCGAGCCCCAACCGCTGCCCATCGCCTGCCAGACGACGTGGGTGGCCCCGTGCGACGCAGCCTGCTCCAGCACCTCGTTCTTCGCGTTCTCGATGCCCGTGCTCGACATCGTGCCGCTGATGTTCGAGTAGCCGCTGTAGGTCCCGATGAATCGGCAGCTCGCGAGGTCCCTGCCGTCGGATTCGCGGATCGCGCTCGCCTGCGCCGATCGCGTGGTGGCGCATGCCAGCAGCAGGGCCGAGCAGATGATCACCCTCTTCATGGCTCCCCCCCCCGGACGACGATACCGCCGATCGCCGCGTCGACGAACGCCCATGACCGTCGGTGCACGCTCCCTCACGGTCGTCGTACGCGGGTGAGCGCGTCGACCCTCCCCTCGTCCCCGGAGTGGGGCAAGAGCGGGAAAAGCGAAGCGGGCTTCCGGAGCCGTGCTGGCCCTGAAGCCCGCCTCGATCTTGGGAGATCCGAGAGGCACCGGGCGGATTCGAACCGCCGAATACGGGTTTTGCAGACCCGGGCCTTACCACTTGGCGACGGTGCCGTTACGGGGGGCCTTTCTATCGGAGCCCTGCACCGCCGTCAACGCGCGCGCCGCCCCCGGCGGGCGCCCGGCCGGCGCCGGTCCGCACCTCGGCTCGCGCCACGCGCAGGCCCCGGGCCCGGATCGCCTCCACCAGCCGCGGCAGCTCCACGGCGGCGGCCCGCTCCAGGCTGGGCGCCGGGCGGAGCGACAGCTCGAGCCCGCCCGGACCGCTCCGCAGGTCCACCCCGAGCGCGCTCCCGAAGGCGAGCGAGACCTGCGCCCCGTCGCGGACGCGGGCGGCCTCCACCGCCGCCGGCAGGGCGCGGATCGCGGCGCCGAGCTCGGCCGGCGCCGGGCCGGCCGATCTCCCCCCGGGTGCCTGCTCCCGGACCCCCTCCGCCGCCGCGGAGATCGCCGTCCCCCGCTCGACCACGCTCCGCGCCGCGGTCTTCTGTCCGCTGGCCCGCCGGGCGGTGGCGCGGCCGGCAGCCGCCTCGTCGCCGCCCCGCCGATCGGCCGCGTGCGCCGCCCCGGCGCCCCCGTCGCGCCGCCGGGCGGCCCGGAGCACCTCGGCGAAGCGCCCCGCGGCGGCCCGCGCCGCCGCGCTCGCCCCGCTCTGCCTCGTGCCGCGCACTCCCTCGACCATGAGCCCTCCAGCGGCCCGGCGCGGGCGGCGCACCTCTCGCTCGCCGTGAACCCGGGACCGGCCTCCGACGCCCCGGGTGCAATCGGCCGGCCCCCTCGCCCGCCCCGGAATCCGCGGGGTTCCGCGGCGGCTCCGGCCGCGGGATGGACGGGCCGGGCGCCGGCCGGACGCGGGCCAGCAGATCCTTCCTCGGGGTCGCGCGTTCCTCGAGGTGGACCCGCTCGGAGGAACCCACCATGTCTCGCCTCGCCCTCGCCCTCACCGCCGTCCTCTCGGCCGCCGCCTCCCCGGCCGCCGCCTGCGCCCCCGTCTCCACCCCCCTCGCCTGCGGGCCGGAGCCCTACCCCGCGGTCGTCGATCGGGTAGCCCGCCTCGTCTCCGACCCGGAGGCACAGCGCCTGGCCGGCCAGCACGGGCTCTCGCTGATGAACGTCCTCTGGGAGGACACCGGCCGCTGGCAGGGCTCGGCCCTCGGCCCCAACATCAGCGACGTCACCCTCGAGGTGATCTCGGAGGACGGCGCGGGCCGCAAGCTCGCCCTCATGCCGGTGCTCCGGCCGCCCGACTTCGCCGACCGGACCGCCGACGTCCCCCTCGACCGGATCTTCCTCCGGGTGGGGAACGAGCGGCCCGGGGCGCCCGAGCGCGTCATCACCCTGCGCGAGCTCCTCGCCGACCCCGGGCGCTACCTCTCCTCGCCGGGCTCGGGGATCGTCCGCGGCGGCTCGCTCCTCGCCCCGCGCGACACCCACGCCCTGGTCTCGGCCCAGGCCGCCTTCCTCCCCGTCCCCCGGAGCGGCAAGGCCACCTTCCACCCCGTGATCTTCAACTACCAATCGACCGCGGGGAACCCGGCCGTCCTCACCATCCTGGTGACGCGCCAGGGGAGCTCGCTCACGGTGGTGGACAACGCCCGCGACACCGTGAGCGGCCGCGACTCCTGGGGGCAGCGGCTCTTCTTCAACGCCGGCGGCCAGCGCGCCCCCCTCACCGCCGAGCGGCTCTCCGACGTGCAGGCCAGCGGCCGGACGATGAACGGCGAGCCGGCCGCCGCCCTGGGCGAGGACGCGAACCTCCTCCTGCTGATCCAGGTCCCGCTCCGCCGCCGCGAGCCCCCGCACCGCGACGCCTTCGCGAGCGGCGCCGCCCCCGCGCCGGCCGCCCCTCCGGCCGAGGCGAAGGCGATGCGCCGCGAGGCCTCCGACCTGGAGGTGGCGGTGCTCGGCCACGGCGCCCTCCAGGGCCCGTTCACCGAACTGGCCGGCCTGGCGGTGGAGCGCGACCCCCGCTTCCCGGTCCGGGTCACCGTCCAGTTCTACCAGGCGACCGCGAGCGGCCGGGTCGAGGCCGCGGAGATGGGCCGGCTCGCCTCCCTGGTGTCCAAGGTCTACGAGAAGGGCGACTTCGTCGGCTCCCTGGTGGTCCCGGGCCCGGGCGACGTGCACCGGCCGACCGCCTGGGACGGCGCCTCGCCTCCCCCGGGGCCGGCGTGCGCGGGGGACTTCCCCGGCCTGGTGGAGCGCTTCGGCCGCCGCTGCCCGCCGCCCGCCCCCATCGGCATCCGCTGACCCGCGGTCGCCCGGCCGGTGAACAGGCCGCCGGCCGGGCGCCCGACGGCCGTGGATCGCGGCGCGGTGTTGCTACAGTCCGCGAGCCCATGAGAGCCGCCCACCTGACGATCGCCGCCTCCGCCGCCCTGGCCTTCGCCCGCCCCGCGCTCGCCCAGTGCACCCCGGGGACGAGCTGGACCCGGAGCTGGACGGACGCGTACGGGGAGACGACCTACTCCCTCACCGCCCCCTGCAAGGTGAACCTGGGCGTCCCCTTCGACATCACCGCCACGGTGACGGACGCCGCCTACCCGAACGACACCGTCGGCTACGACTGGGCGATCCTCGACAACGGCGCGGTGATCGGCGGGAGCACCACCCAGCTGAGCTGGATCACCACCGCGGGCGGGCAGTGGCAGACGGTCCTCACGGTGACCTACACGGTCCTGGCCACCAACCACACGCTGCAGCTCGAGTTCACCGATCTCGGGGAGGGGTCCGGCGCCCACGGCTTCGCCGGCTCGGTGATCGGGGCGCTCACCGTCGACCCCTACCCGCCGGTGGCGGCCGTGGGCCCGGACCTCACGCTCGCCACGAAGGACCTGCCGGGCACGGTGATCGCCGGGACGGCCTCCGATCCCGACGGCGACCCGCTCACCTTCCGCTGGCTGGAGGGGGCGACCGCGCTCCAGGACTGGCGGCCGGTCGGAGCCGGCGGCGACGCCGGGCTCGCCCTCGACCCGCTCCTCCCCCTCGCCCTCGGTCCCCACGTCCTCACCCTGGAGGTGAGCGACGCGGTGAGCGTCTCCCCGGCCTCTCTCACGCTGACGGTGGTCGGCTCGGCCCCGGTGGCGGTGCCGTTCCGGGGCGGGGTCTTCGCCCGGGGGGAGCCGGTGACCCTCACCGGCGCCGTGGCCGACGCCGACGGCGGCACGCTCGCCTTCGAGTGGCTGGAGGGGACGCGGGTGCTCGCCTCGGGGACGGTGGACGCCCCGGCCGGCGGGTCGCCGGTCAACCTCCCGCCGGAGGTGGTGACGCACCTGCGGCCCGGCCCGCACCTCCTCACCCTGAGCGTGTCGGACTGGACCGCCACCACCACCGCCACCACCACGGTGTTCGTCACCCTCCCCCGGCACGGTCCGCCCGAGCGGCGCCGCGCCGCCCGCGAGGGGGCGCGCGGGGACGACCTCCCCGGCGACCGACGCTGAGGCGGCCGGGCGCCCGCCCGCCGCGCGGCGGGCGTCAGCTCCGGTAGTCGGCGTTCTCCGTCACGTACTCGTGCGAGAGGTCGGCGCCCAGCACGGTCGCCGCGCCGCCGCCCATCCCGAGGTCGATCTCGATCTCCACCCGCCGCTCGTGGGGCGGGAAGGCCACCGGCGGCTTGAAGCTCACCCCGTCCGGCGGGGCGGCGCTGCGGTAGAGCTCGCCCGCGGCCAGGTGGGCGACCAGGCGTCGCTCCCGCTCGGGATCGAGCCGCATCGCCCCGCCCTCGAGGACCACGTCGCCCCCCACCTTCATCACCGCCCGGGCCGGATCGAGCGCGATCCCGGCCGCGCCGGCGTGCTTGCCCACCGCGCAGAGGAGCCGGCCGACGTTGGGGTCGTTCCCGTTCACCGCCGCCTTGAGGAGCGGCGAGTTGGCCACCGACTTGCCGATCGCCCGCGCCGCCCCGGCCGAGGGCGCGCCCGTGACCGCCACCCGCAGGACGTGGTGGACCCCCTCGCCGTTGCGCACCACGTCCTCGGCCAGGTCGCCGCAGACGCGCGCCAGGGCGGCGGCGAAGTCGTCCGGCTTCGGCGCGGGGCGCGCCCGGGAGGAGAGGAGCACGACCGTGTCGGAGGTGCTGGTGTCCGAGTCGACGGTGATGCAGTTGAAGGTCCGGTCCACCGCCGCCGCCAGCGCCGCCCGGAGCGCCTCGCGGGGGACGTCGAGGTCGGTGAGGAGGAAGACCAGCATGGTGGCGAGGTTGGGCTCGATCATCCCGGCGCCCTTGCAGAAGCCGACGATGCTCCCCCCGCCCACCTCCGCCCGGCGCACCTTCGGGTAGAGGTCGGTGGTCATGATCGCCTCGGCGGCGGGCAGGACCGAGCGGCGCTGGAGGTCCCCGGCGGCGCGCGGGAGCGCCTCGACCATCCGGTCCACCGGGAGCCGCCAGCCGATCACCCCGGTCGAGGAGGGGAGGACGTCGCCGGGCGCGAAGCCGAGCAGCCGGGCCGCCTCGGCGCAGACGCGCTCGGAGGCCTCGACGCCCCCGGGGGCGCAGACGTTCGAGACCTTGTTGTTCACCACCAGGGCGCCCAGGGCCGGCCCGTCGAGCCGCCGGCGGCCGACGATCACCGGCGCGCCGGGGAAGGCGTTCCGGGTGAAGACCGCGCCGAAGGCCGGGCTCGGGCGATCCAGGGCCACCAGGGTGAGCTTCATGCGCCCCGGCTTCGGCACCTCCACCGGCACGAACTCGAGGGCGCAGGTCCCGACCCGGAAGCCCTCCGGCAGGGCGGCCTGCGTCTCCAGCCAGGCGCGGTGCTCGGCCCGGCTGGCGAAGGTGAGCGAGGTGCTGGACATGGCGCGCGTGTATCGCGCCGGCTCGCCCGCGTCAACGCCACCCGGCCTCGTCAGCCGAGGTGCTTCTCGCGGAGCGCCCGCTTGTCCACCTTGC
>DATKAL010000171.1:0-6070 GCA_035498135.1 Anaeromyxobacter sp. | reverse complement strand
CCGCGACCTGGACATCGTCGAGCGCAACGCCCGCGACGAAGAGCTGGTCCAGCAGCTCATCGTGACCTGCCGCGCTTACCTGACCACGGTGACGCGCGAGCTTTCCGCCACGGCACGGCGGCGGCAGCGGGTGCGCCGCGGGCTCGGCGCCGTCATCGGCGAGGCCAACGTCACCTTCGACCCCTTCGCGCTGGTCAGCCACGCCACCGACGCGACCGACTGGCGCCTGTGCCTCCCGCTGTGCGTGGCGCGCCCCGAGCGCGAGGCCGACGTCGCGCCGCTCCTCGCCGCCATCGCCCGATTGCGCTTGCACGCCATCCCGCGCGGCGCCGGCACCGGCCTCACCGGCGGCGCCGTCCCCCTCCGGCCCGGCTGCGTGGTGCTGAACACCGAGCGGCTCAACCGGATCCGCGGGATCTCCAGCCGCGGCTTCCGCCTCGCCGACGGCCGGACCGTCGAGGCCCGGGTGCTCGACCTCGAGGCGGGCGTGATCACCGAGCGGGCCATGGAGCACGCCGCCGAGCACGGGCTGGTCTTCGCCACCGATCCCACCAGCGCCTGGGCCTGCACCATCGGCGGCAACGTCGCCGAGAACGCGGGCGGCAAGGACTGCGTGCAGTGGGGCACCTGCATCGACAACCTGGTGGCCTGGCGGATGGCGATGCCCTCGGGCCGGCGCTGGACGGTCCGGCGCGCCGATCACCAGCTCCGCAAGATCCTCCCCGACGACGCGGTCACCTTCGAGGTGACCGACGACGCCGGCGCGGAGGTGCGCCGGGTGGTCCTCCGCGGCGACCAGATCCGGAAGAAGGGGCTCTGGAAGGACATCACCAACAAGGCGCTGGGCGGGGTGCCGGGGCTGCAGAAGGAGGGGACGGACGGGGTGATCACCTCGGCCGAGTTCGTCCTCTACCCGGAGTACGAAGCCAAGCGCACCCTCTGCCTGGAGTTCTACGGCCCCGACTTCGACGAGGCCTCGCGGGTGATCCTCGAGCTCTCCCGCGCCTTCCCCTTCCCCGACGCCGGGGCGGAGGCGCTCACCGCCCTCGAGCACTTCGACGACGAGTACGTCCGGGCCATCAACTACAAGGTGAAGGCGGCCCGGACCGAGACGCCGCGGGCGGTGCTGCTCGTGGACGTCGTCGGCCACGACGCCGGGCAGGCGGCCCGCGGGGTGGAGAAGATCCGGGCCATCCTCGCCGCCCACCCGAACACCCTCCTCTTCGAGGCCCGGGACGCGGCCGAGGGGAAGCGCTTCTGGGCCGACCGCAAGAAGCTCGGGGCGATCGCCCGGCGGACCAACGCCTTCAAGATGAACGAGGACGTGGTCCTCCCCCTCGAGGCGCTCGCGGAGTTCGCGCGCTTCATCGAGGCGATGAACGTGGAGGAGGAGCGGTACGCGCAGGGGCGACTGGTGGACCGGGCGGAGGAGATCCTCCGCGCCTCCACGCCCCCGCGCGACGACCCGGAGCGGCTGGCGGCCAAGCTCCCGGCGGCCCTGGAGCGCTGCGCCCGGGCCCGCGACGCCGTCTCCCGCGCCGGCCCCCGCGACCTTCGCTCGCTCACCCTGCTCGAGGACTTCCGCCGCGACCTCGGCCAGCTGGTGCGCGGGTTCGCCGACCTGACCCAGGCCCTGGAGCGGGCCCACCGGGAGGTCCGGGACCGTCTCATCGTCCTCGCCACCCACATGCACGCCGGCGACGGGAACGTGCACGTCAACGTCCCGGTGCTCTCCAACGACCGCCCCATGCTCCGGCGCGCCGAGCAGGTCATCGACGCGGTGATGGAGCGGGTGATGGCGCTCGGCGGGGTGGTCTCCGGCGAGCACGGCATCGGGATCACGAAGCTCAAGTACCTGGAGTGGGACCGGATCCGCGAGCTCACCGCCCACCGGCGCGAGGTGGATCCCGAGGGGATCATGAACCCGGGCAAGCTCGAGGACCTGGACGTCCTCGACCGGGTCTTCACCCCTTCCTTCAACCTCCTCGAGCTCGAGGCCCGCATCCTCCAGCACGGGCAGCTGGAGGAGCTGGCCAAGGCGATCGCCCACTGCGTGCGCTGCGGGAAGTGCAAGCCGGACTGCTGCGTCTACCATCCGGCCCGGGGGATGTTCTTCCACCCGCGCAACAAGAACCTGGCCATCGGCGCGCTCATCGAGGCGCTCCTCTACGACGCCCAGCGGGCCCGCTCCACCCGGTTCGAGCTCCTGCGCTGGCTGGAGGAGGTGGCCGACCACTGCACCATCTGCCACAAGTGCCTGAAGCCCTGCCCGGTGGACATCGACACCGGCGAGGTGTCGGTGCTCGAGCGCGGCATCCTCGCCAGCTGGGGCTACAAGCGGACCACCGCCGCCACCGCCGCCACGCTCGGCTACCTCGACAGCCGCTCCCCCACCTACAACAGGCTCTTCCGCGCCGCGGTGGTCCGGGCCGGCGGGGCCCTGCAGCGGGCCGGCTGCGCCCTGGCGGCTCCCCTCCAGCCGGACGAGGGGCGGCCCGCGCCCTATGCCCTCCAGATCCTGCGCTCGCCGGTCCCGGCCGTCCCCGCCGAGACCCTGCGCGACCTGATCCCGGCCTGCGAGGCCGACCAGGCGCTGGTCTTCGAGCCCGACGACGAGGCGGCCGGCTCGGTCCTCTACTTCCCCGGCTGCGGCTCGGAGCGGCTCCAGTCGCGGATCTCGATGGCCGCCCTCCACGTGCTGCTCGAGCTCGGGACCCGGGTGGTCCTCCCGCCGCCCTTCCTCTGCTGCGGCTTCCCCGCCCACGCCAACGCCCGGACCGACCAGCACTCGCGCATCGTCCTCCGGGACACCATCCTCCTCAGCCAGATCCGGGAGATGTTCAGCTACCTCTCCTTCGACGGCTGCGTCGTCACCTGCGGCACCTGCCGCGAGGGGCTCCAGGCGATGGAGGCGGACCAGCTCTTCGGCGGCCGGATCGTCGACCTGGCCGCCTACGCGGCGGAGCGCGGCCTCCGGCTCGCCCCGGGCCCGGCGGCACCGGCGGGGGAGGACCTCTACCACGCCCCCTGCCACGACTCCCTCGACGGCGAGGCGGGCGAGGTCCTCTCGCGGATCGGCGGGTTCGGCGCGGTGCGCGCGGTCCCGCACTGCTGCTCCGAGGCGGGCACCCTGGCCCTCTCCCGCCCCGACATCACCGACGCCATGCTGCACCGCAAGCGCGCCGCCTTCGCCGAGGCCCTCGATGGTCGCCGCGGGGTGCGGGTGCTCACGAACTGCCCATCCTGCGTCCAGGGCCTGGGCCGGAACGCCGCCCAGGGCCTCGCCCCGGTTCACCTGGCGGTGGCGCTGGCGGAGCGGCTGGGCGGCGAGAGCTGGCTGGAGCGGTTCGGGACCCGGGCGGCGCGCGCCCACGCGGTGAGCTTCTAGTCCAAGCCCGTCCGCGGGCGAGGCCCCGCCACCGGGACGACCCTGGGCGACTACTTCGCGGTCAGCGAGAGCGGGACCTCGACGTGGATGGGGTCCCCCTTGAAACGCGGGAAGACCATCAGCCGGGCGGAGGTCTTGAGACAGGCGCCCAGGTCGGTGGCGCTCAGGGTGACGTCGTCCAGGGTCGGGTAGGTGACGCTCCCGTTCTCCTGGACGTTGAGGCGCAGGGTCACCTTGCGCCCGTCGAGCTTGACGTCGCTCTTGCCGGCGTTGGCGATGCAGCCGTCGAAGGCCTTGCGGGCGTTCGCCAGCACCTTCTGGATCTGGTCGTCGGTGAGCGTCTGGGGTGCGGAGTCGGCGGAGGCCACCTCGACCTGGACCGGCTCGCCGTCGCCGGCCGACCGGGCGGGCGCCGGTGCGGGCTTGGGCGGAGGGGCGGCCGGCCTGGGCGGCTCGGCCTTCGCCACCTTCGGAGGCTCGGGCTTCTTCTCCGGCTTCTTGTGCTTGTCGGCCGCCTTCGGCTCCTCGCGCCTGGGCGGCTCGGCCTTGGCCTCCCGCTTGGGCTCGGGCGGAGGCGGCGGCTCGGCGGCGGGCGGCGGCTCGGGCGCGGCCGCCGCCGGGGCGGGCGCGGGGGGGGCCGGCTCCGGCTTGGAGAGCGTCATCGGCGTCGGGTTGAACTCCGGGCTGGCCGCGATCGCCGCCGTGGGAGGTGCCTCGATCTTCTTCGAGCGGAAGACCACGAAGCCGAGGATGGCGAGCAGCAACGCCACCCCCACGCCGATGAGGACCAGGGACGCCCCCTGCTTCTGCTCCGGCGGCTTGGGGATCTCCGGGACCTTGGGCGTGGGCAGGGGGTGCGAGATCTCGGGCGCGGGCTCCTCGCCCGCCGCCGCCTGGAGCTCCGCGCGGATGGGGGCGAACGGGTCGGCGGAGGCGCCGCCGGAGAAGCTCTCCGGCAGGGAGGCTCGCGCCGCGTGGAGGAAGGGGTCGGCCGAGGGCGGCGGCGGGGGGGCGCTCTCCGGCTTGCCCGGCTCGGCGAAGAGGTCGACGTAGCCGGTGTCGCCCGGCGGCGGGCGGAACTCCTCCTCCGCGGGGACGCTGCGGAGCGAGGAGGAGGAGACCTCGGCGGTCGGATCGGCTGCGATCGGGACCAGGCTCATGGGCGGCGCGGCGCGCGGCACCTCCACCGGGGTCGGCTCGGGCTGGCCGATCACCAGCTCCACCTCCGGCGGCGGGGCGGCGCCGGTGGGAGCGGGCGTCACCGCCGGCCCCGCGCTGGTCGCCGGCAGCGGCTTCACCACGATGAGGTGTCCGCACGCCTTGCACTTCAGCTTGTAGACACGGCCGGGCTGGGGGTTGTCGGCGGTCGCGTACTTCTTTCCGCACCGGTCGCAGGAGAATTTCACGGGCCGGATCCTACAGTTGCACGCGAGGTGGGCGCAAGAACGGCGCCTCGGGGACGCCGTCGCGAGTGCGCCGGTGTGCGCTCGGATCCGGGCGCCGGCCTAGCTCCGGCGGATCGGCTCCTCGGCCACGAGGAGCCCCACGCCGACGATCGCCCCCTCCACCCGCACCGGGAACCAGCTCTCGCGCCAGCGGCGGGTCTCCCCGGGCGCGCTCCCCAGCTCCCCGATGCGCGTGAGGTCGTGGGCGCCGCGCTCCAGCGCCCGCCGGAAGGCGGCCGCCATCTGCGCCGCCGCCGGGCCAGGGAGGAGCTCGGCCGGCGTCTGCCCGAGGTGCGCCTCGGCGGCGATCCCGTTCATCCCGGCGAGCAGGGCGTTCACCCGGACGAAGCGCATCTCGCGGTCGAGCAGGGCGAGCCCGACCGGCGCCGCGGCGAACATCGCGTCGAGGGCGGCCGAGTCGCGGGCCGCGTCCTCCCGGAGGCGCAGCGCCTCCTCGGAGAGCCGGGCCCGCTCCAGCGCCTGGGCGCAGGGGATGGCCAGCATCCGGACGAAGGTCTTCTCCTCCGCCTCGATCCGGTGTGGGTTCGGGTAGGCGATGGAGAGCGCGCCCAGGCTCGTTCCCCCGGCGAGGAGCGGCACCACCGCCCACGCCCCCTCGCCCCGCGCCGCCCGCTCCCCGGCGAGCAGGGGGAAGCGCTCGTCGATCTCCTGCGGGGACTCGAGCCAGAGCGCCTTGCCCGTCCGGACCACCTCGGGCGCCGGGGCGGGCGCGTCGACGGGCAGCGGGCGGTCCTCGCCCGGGAGGGCCGGCCCGCGGCGGGCGAGGAGGACGAGCCGCTCGGGGCCGTCGAGGGCGTGGATCGAGGCGGCGCAGGCGCCGAGGGCGGTCAGCCCGCGGAAGGCGGCGTCGGCGACGTGGGACGGAGTGGCCGCCCCGGAGAGCGCGGCCGCGGTCGAGTAGACCTGCCGGAGCCGCTCCGCCAGCCGGCGCTGCCCCTCGAAGAGGTGCGCGCGCTCGAGCGCCTCGGCGCACTGGCGGGCCACCGCCACCACGAAGCCGCGCTCCTCCTCGTCGAAGGGGCGCGGCTCGTCGAAGCGCAGGCCGAGGGCGCCGCGCGACCGCCCGGCGAGGAGCGGGATGGCGGCCCAGGCCGCGTCCCCCTCCTCCCTCGCGATCTCGGCCGCCTCGGGCGAGCGGGCCGCGATCGCCTCGGGCGTGCCGAGCCAGACGGGCTCGCCGGTCCGGAAGGCCTCGGCGATGGGCAGGGAGGAGTCG
>DATKAL010000170.1:0-8953 GCA_035498135.1 Anaeromyxobacter sp. | reverse complement strand
GAAGCGCGTCGTCGAGGGCGCGCCCCCGCTCCGCCTCCTCGAGCTGCGCGGCCAGGTCGGCGAGCAGGGCCGGGAGGTCCGCGCCGGAGAGCACCGCCGGCGCCCCCTTCACCGCGAAGCTCTCGCCCCCGAACGGCTCGAGCTCCAGCCCGAGCCTGGCCAGCTCGGCGAGCCCGCCCTCGAGGGCGCGGGCGGCCGCCGGGGGAAGCGCCACCATCTGGGGCAGCAGGAGGGGCTGAACCGGGAGCTGCCGCGTCTGGAACGCCTCCTTCAACCGGTGGAAGAGCATCCGCTCGTGGCTCGCGTGCTGGTCGATGACCACCAGCGCGCCGCCGGGCGCCTCGCAGAGGAGGTAAGTCCGAGCGTGCTGGCCGACGTACCGCAGGCCGGCGAAGAAGCCGGCCGGCCGCGGCCCGCCCTCCTCCGGGCGCTCGATCGGGAACGCGAAACGCTCCGAGGCGTACCCCGGGAGCGGGCCCGGCGCGAGGGTCGACCCGCTCCCCTCCGGCGGGCGGGCCCGCGCCCAGGCGAGTACGCTCGCCGCCTCCTCGCCCGCCACCGGTGCCAGCGGCCCCTCGCCGCCCTCCGGCACCCCGTTCGGCCCGGCGGCCGGCCGCGCCCGGTCGAGCCAGGGCGCGGTTCGCAGGGTGGCGGTCACCGTGTGGAAGAGCGCGTCGTAGACCTCGCGCCCGTCGGCGAAGCGCACCTCCAGCTTCTGGGGGTGCACGTTCACGTCCACCCGATCGAGCGGTAGCTCAACGAAGAGCGCGCCGGCCGGGTGGCGCCCCGGTGGCAGCGTGCCGGCGAAGGCCCGCAGCACGGCGTGGGCCGCCCCGCGGTCGCGCACGTAACGCCCGTTCACGAACAGGTAGAGCCCGCGCCCGGTGGCCTCCGAGTGATCGGGCGAGCAGACGAGTCCCCGGACCCGGACCGCGCCGCGGCCGCCTTCCACCGCGAGGAGGTGCTGGTGCGCATCCCGCCCCAGCGCGGCGGCGGCCCGGTCGGCCAGGGGCGCGCCCGCCTTGGACCCGAGCACCAGCCGCCCCGCGGAGCGGAGCGTGAACCCGACGTCGGGCCGGGCGAGCGCCAGCCGGACCACCGCCTCGGTGACGTGGCCCGCCTCGGTGGAGGTCGCCCGCATGAACTTCCGGCGCGCGGGGGTGTTGAAGAACAGGTCCCGGACCTCGACGGTGGTGCCCCGCTGCCGGCCCACGTCGCGGACCTCGCCGACCTTCCCCCCCTCGACGTCCACCCGGGTCCCGGCGCCGTCCGCCCCGGGGGCGGTGTCGAGGCGGAACCGGGAGACCGAGGCGATGGCGGGGATCGCCTCCCCGCGGAAGCCCATGGTGGAGATCGTCGCCAGCCCCTCCGCGTCGCGGAGCTTCGAGGTGGCGTGCCGCTCGAGCGCCAGCAGGGCGTCCTCGCGCGCCATCCCCGCGCCGTCGTCCGCCACGCGCACGAGCCCCAGGCCACCCTCCTCGACGTCCACCGCGATGGCGGTGGCGCCCGCGTCGAGGGCGTTCTCCACGAGCTCCTTCACCACCGAGGCCGGCCGCTCGACCACCTCGCCCGCGGCGATCTGGTTCACGAGCCCGGGCGGGAGCACCTGGATCCGCGGCATGGTGTCCGGTGCTAGCACGAGGCTCCGACGCGGACCCGGGAGACCGTTTGACGCCCCCGGCGAGCGGCGTCTATACGGACCCTCGCATGGCGGGAGGGAGGAACCGAAAGCGGGCGGCGCCGCCGCGGACCCCGGCGCGAGCGGCCCGGCCGCCCGTGCTCGGGAACGACCCCTTCTCCCGCGGCGCGGCGCCTCGCCCCCCTGCCCCGGCGCCAGCGCTGGATGCGCCCGGCGCCGTCGAGCCCGCGCCGCTGCCCGGCGCCGCCGCACCCGCCCCCGCCGCGGGCCGTCGCCCGCCGCCGGGCCCGTCTTCCGCGGCCACGTCGGCCAGGGTGGACGACGTGGAGCGGCGGCTCGAGGCGACGCTCGAAGGGATCGAGGACCGCCTCTCCGGCCTGGCCGCGCGCGCCGGGCTGGTCGGCGCCCGCGCGGAGCTCGGCGAGGCCCTGGCCCGCGTCGCGCCCGCGCTGCTCGAGCGGCTCGGCGCGCTGCTCGACGCCGCTCGCCTGCTCGAGCCGCCGGAGCGGCTCGACCGGTTCGGGATGGACGCGCGCCTCGCCGAGCGGGCGGCGCCGCTCGTCGACCTCCTCTACTCGGGCTGGTGGAGGACGGCGGTCCGCGGAGCGGAGCACCTCCCCGAGACAGGGCCGCTGGTGGTGGTCGCGAACCACGCCGGCCGGGTCCCCTGGGATGCGCTGGTGCTGCGGGAGGCGGTCCGCCGGGCCCGCGCCCGGGACCTGCGCCCGCTGCTCGACGATCGGGAGAGCGACGCGCCGGTGACCGGGCCGCTCGCCATCCGGCTCGGCGCGGTCCGGGCGAGCCCGGAGGCGGCCGAGCGGATCCTCGCGGACGGCGGCGCCGTCGGCGTCTTCCCGGAGGGGAGCGCGAGCGCGCGCAAGCCGTGGCGAGACCGGTATCGCATCCAGCGGTTCGGTCGGGGTGGCTTCGTCAAGCTCGCCCTGCGCTGCGGCGCGCCCGTCGTCCCCTGCGCAATCGTCGGGAGCGAGGAGGCGGCGCCGGGCATCTCCCGCACCGGGTGGCTGGCGGACCGGCTCGGCATCCCCCTCCTCTCGGCCAGCCCCCGCTTCGTGCTGGGGCCAGCCGCCTTCCTGCCTCTCCCTTCCCGCTGGTCGCTGCGCTTCGGGCCGCCGGTCGACCTGGGCGCGCGGCGGCCGTCCGACCCGGCCGATCCGGCCCTCGTCTCCTCGCTCACCGAGCGGGTGCGGTCGGAGCTCCAGGCGATGCTGGACGAGGACGTCGCCGCCCGGACCTCGGTGTTTCTGTAGCGAGGGGCGGGAGGCGCGCCCTCACGCGCCGCCCGGCGTGCCCGGCGGCGCCGGCGTTCCCGGCGGGCGGGGCTTCTGGCGCGGCGGCTCGGGGGGCACCTCCTCCACCGGACCGGTCTCCGCCTCCGCCGCCACGGCCTTGAGGAAGAGCCAGACCTGGCGGGCGGCGGCGTCGCCCGGCGGGTCCAGGCCCGGGAGCGCCCAGCCCGGGTGGCCGCGCGCGAGCAAAGCACGGAAGCCGTCCAGCGGCACGCGCTCCGCCACCCGGGTCAGGTCGGGTCCCTTCTCGCCTCCCGCCTTCCGGAGGCGGTGGCACCCCAGGCACCGGGCGCCCGTCAGGTCCGCGCCCACGTGCGCCCCCTCGGGCGAGCCGTCCGGGACCGCCAGCGCCCGGCCGTAGACGTTGAACCCGTTGACCAGATCGAGCTCCACCACCCCCTGCGCCCACCAGGCCGGCTCGCGCGGGTCGGAGGCGAGGCCGCGCTGCTCCGCGTTGGGCCAGGCGAGGATCAGCTCCGCGGCGACGGAGCCGTCGATCCGGTCGGCGAGCACCGGCCGCGCCTGGTGGATCATGGTGAGGGGGATGGCGATCGCCCGGTGGTCGGCCGTCCTCGCCACCAGCGTGTCGACGCCCTTCTCCAGCTCGAGGCGGGCGAGGCTCGGGGCGAGGTCGGCGCCCTCGTAGACCGCCTCGCGGCCGGTGGCGAGATCCGCCCCCCGCACCTTCCGCCGGGGCAGCGTCGCGAGGTCCTGCTCCCCGAGCTCGAACGGCCCCCCCTTCACCTCGCCCCCGATCCGCAGCGCGGGCTTGCCGTGGGGCACCTTGGCGATCCGGATCGAGCTGGAGCAGGCCGCGGCCAGGACGAGGAGTGCGACGGTCCGCTTTCTCATGAGCGACCTTTCGGCTATCGTGCCGGCCCTCCTCTTCCATAGCCCGGAGCCTCCCCGCATGGCACGCGCTTTCATCGGCAGCACCGAGTGCAAGGTCCAGGTCGACAAGGACCTCGGCGACACCTGGGCGGTCTCGGTCCATCCCCCCGGCTCGCGCGGCGCCCCGGTCGCGCCACTGGTGGTGAAGCTGCAGGGGAACGACAAGGAGAAGGCGACCAGGGGAGCCCTGGAGATCCTCCAGCGGGCCGGGAAGATCGACCGGTTCGAGCTCTAGCCGGCCGGGCCACCGGGCAGCCGGCGAGGCGGGCTCCGGGGCGCGCCCCCGCCGGAAAGCGGCCGGGATCTCGCGGGGCTCGGCCCCGGCGTGGTACACCTCACCCGGCCGGGCCGTCCACGCACCGGTTCCGCATGGCCGAACGCGAATCCTCCTTCTGGCCCGCGGGCGGGCCGCCCCAGGACGGCGCCGACTCCATCGCCGCGGAGGTCGCCTCGCGCATCGACGCGGCGCCGACCGCACCCGGCGACGCCCTGGAGTGGGCCTCGGCCGCAGCCCGCTACGAGCGGGAGGCGCTCGCCCCGGGCTCCGAGGCGCGGGCGGCGCTCCTCCTCGCCGAGGCCGGCCGGATCTATGAGGAGCGGCTCGCCGATCCCGAGGGTGCGCTCGGCTTCTACCGGCGGGCGGTGGTGGCCGACGCGCGCTTCCTGCCGGCGCTCCGCGCGGCGCGCCGGCTCGCCATGGACCGCGGCGACGACACCCTCGCCGCCGAGCTGCTCCAGGCCGAGGTGGCCGCCTCCCCCGAGGGCCCGGCCCTGGCGGAGCTCCTGCTCCTCCGCTCCCGCCTGCTCGTCCGGCTGGGCCGGGAGGCCGAGGGGCGCGAGGCGCTCGATCGGGCCGCCGCGCTCGCCCCCGACGCCTTCGCGGTCGCCGAGGAGCTGGCCCGGGTGGCCGGGGCGGACGGGGATCGCCCGGCCCTGGCCGAGGCGTACCTGCGCTGCGCGCGGACCGCCGCCGATCGCCGGCTCTCCGCCCACTACCTCCTCGCCGCCGCCGCCCTGACCGAGGAGGCCCTCGGGGCCCCGGACCGGGCCGCGGCGCTGGCCCTCGACGCCCATGCCCTCGACCCCGAGGATCCGGTCCTCCGGGCCGCCGTCCGGCACCACGCGGCGCGCCCGGGACGGGAGAGCGTCCTCGCCGCCCTCCTCCAGGCGGAGGCCGGGGAGCGGAAGGGCGCGGCCGCGGTCCCCGTCCTCGAGGCCCTCGCGCGGCTCGAGGAGCGGATGGGACGGCCGGAGGCGGCCCTGGAGGCGCTCGAGCGGGCCCACCGGGAGGCGCCGGGGGAGACCCTGGTCCTCGCCGAGGTCGCCCGGCTCCGCGAGGCGCGAGGTGAGTGGGAGCAGGCCTCGGCCGCCCTCGAGGCGCTCGCCGCCGCGCACCTGGCCCACCGCGGCCCGGGCGGCGTCCAGGAGGCGGTCGCCGCGAAGCTCCGGCGCGCCGAGGTGGAGGAGGAGCGGCTCGGCCACGTGACGGAGGCCCTCCGGTGCTGCCGGGAGGTGGTGGCGCTGGAGCCCGCCAACCGCGGGGCCCTCTCCACCCTGGGGCGCCTCTGCGCGCGCGCCGGCGACTGGGAGGGGCTCCTCGCCGCCTTCGAGGCGGAGGCGGCGGCCGCGCGGGACCCGCACGACCGGGCCCAGCGCACCTTCAAGGCCGCCGAGGTCCTGGAGGAGCACCTCTCCCGCCCCGGCGACGCGGCCGCCCTCTACCGGGCCGCGCTCGAGGCCGACCCCGATCTCCTCCCCGCCCGCGCCGCCCTGGAGCGGCTCCACGAGCGCGGCGGCGAGTGGGAGGCGCTCTGCGCCCTCCTCGAGGCCGATCTGCCCCGCCTGACCGCGCCGGCGGAGCGGGCCGTCCACCTCTTCCGCATGGCCCGGCTCCGCGAGGAGCGGCTGGGGGACCGCGCAGGCGCGGCCGCGCTCTACCGCCGGATCCTCGAGATCGAGCCGGGGAGCCGGATCGCGCTCTCCGCCCTGGGTGGCGCCCTCGCCCATCTCGGGGACCACGCCGGGGTGGCCGAGATCCTCGGGCGGGAGGCCGCGCTCACCGGCGACGCCCGCTGGCGCGTCGGGCTTCTCCAGCGGCGCGCCGAGCTCCTCGAGGAGCGGCTCGGCGACCCGGAGCGCGCCCGCGCCGCCTGGGAGGAGGTCGTGGCCCTCTCCCCGGACCACCAGCCTGCCCTGCGCGCCCTGGGGCGCCTCCACGCCGCCGCTGGGCGCTGGGACGACGTGGCCGCGATGTTCCGCGCCGAGGCGGACGCCGCCGCCGATCCGGCCCGGGCGGCGGAGCTGGTGCTCCGGATCGGCGAGCTGCTCGAGCGCCGGCTCGGGCGGCCGGACGAGGCGGTGGCGGCCTACCGGGAGGTCCTCACCCTCGCCCCGTCCCACCTCAAGGCCCTCCTCGCCCTGGCGCGCCTCTACCGCGACCGCGCCGACCCGGAGAGCCTGGTGGAGATCCTCCGCGCCCTGGCGGTCGCCCGCAGCGTCCCGGACGAGAAGGCGGCCGCCCTCGCCGAGGCCGCCCGGCTCTGCGAGGAGCAGCTCGGCGCCCCGGGGCACGCGGTCGACGCCTACGAGGAGGCCCTCCGCGCCCGGCCCGGGTTCCCGGCCGCCCTGGAGGCCCTCGATCGGCTCTACGGCTCGCTCGGGCGCATCGAGGCCCTGGCCGAGCTCCGCCGCGCCTCGGCCGCGGTGGCGGACGCCCCCGACCGGCCCGGGCGGCTCCTCCGCCTGGCGCAGCTCCAGGCCGACCGGGCGGGCGACGCTCCGGCCGCCCTGCAGACGATCGACGAGCTGGAGCGGCTCGTCCCCGGCAGCCCCGCCGCCCTCCTGCTCGCCCTCCGGCTGGCCCCCGACGCCGAGCGGCGCGCCGCCGCCCGGGAGGCCCTCGCCGCGGTGGCCAGCTCCCCCGAGCCGGCCGCCGCGCTCCTGGCCGCGGGCGCCCTCGAGCGAGCCGGCCCGGCCCGCCGGGGAGGGCTCGGCCGGGCCGCCGCCCTCGCGGCGCCGGGCGGCCCGCTCTCCGGGGAGGAGGAGCGCCGGCTCCGCGAGGCGGGGGACTTCGCCGGGCTCGCCCGCCGCTGCGAGGCGGAGCGGGAGCGGGCGAGCGACGGCCAGGCCCGGGCCGACTGGATGACCCGCGCCGGAGATGCCTGGGCGCGGGCGGGCGAGCCGGGCCGGGCCGCCGAGGCCTACCAGGCGGCGCTGGACGCCTCGCCGGCGCACCTGCCGGCCCTCCGCGCCGCGCGGGTGCTCGCCGCCACCCGCGGCGACTGGAAGGCGGTGCGCGCCGCGCTGCGCGCCGAGGCCGACGCGCTCCAGGACCGGAGCGAGGCGGCCGCCGCCCTCCTCGAGGCCGGGGCGGTCGCCGATCGGCGGCTGGGCGACGCGGAGGCGGCCGCGGAGGACTACCGGCGCGCGGCGGAGCGCGATCCCGGGAGCCCGGAGCCCATCGCCCGGCTGGAGGCGCTCCTCCCGGGCCGGGCCGGCCCCGAGCTGACGGCGCTCCAGGAGGCCCGCGCCCGGGTCGAGCAGGATCCCGCCCGCGCCGCCGCCGCCTGGCTCGACGTCGCCCGCGGCGCGCTGCGGAACGGAGCCGGCGCCCCCGCCGCGCTCGAGGCGCTCGATCGGGCCCTCCAGGCCCAGCCGGAGCTGGCGCCGGCCCTGGAGCTGCGGGCCCGGATCCGCACCGAGAGCGGGCTGCCCGAGGACGCGCTCGCCGACCTGGAGCGCTGCCTGGCGCTCGGCGGCGAGCCCGCCCCACGGCTCGCCCTCCACCTGGCCGCCGCCGCCCTCTGCCAGGACGGCCTGCGCGACCCGGAGCGGACCCTCCCCCACCTCCAGGCGGCCCTGGCCATCGCCCCCGAGCACGCCGAGGCGCTGGAGCGGCTGGCCCGGATCCACCGCCAGGCGGGGCGGACCGGCGAGGCGATCGCCGTCCTCCGCCGCCTGGTCGACCTCCCCGGCCTCCCGCCGGGGTCGCAGCTGGAGCACCTCCTGGCGCTGGCCGGGGTGGAGACCGATCCCGAGGCGGTCCGCGAGGCCAGCCGCAGGGCGCTCGAGCTCGATCCCGGGAACGCCGCCGCCCACCGGAACCTGATCCGCCTGGAGGAGCGGCGCGGCGACCCCCAGCCCCTCGCCGCCGCCCTCGAGGCGGCCGCCTCCAGCACCCGCGATCGCGCCCTGCGCGCCGAGGCCAGCCTCCAGGCGGCCACCCTGTACGCCGGGCCGCTCCGGAGCCGCCCGCGGGCGGTCGAGCACCTGCGGGTGGCCCTGGAGGCGGATCCGGCCCGCGACGACGTCCGGGCGCTGCTCGCCGAGCACTGCGAGGAGCTGGCGCCGGGCCTGGCGGTCGAGGAGCACCGGCGGCTCATCGCCCGCGACCCGCTCCGGACCGCGAGCTGGACCGCCCTGTACCGGCTCTTCGAGCGCTCCCGCGCCCACGACCGCGCCTACGTGACGGCGACCATCCTGCGCTGGCTGGGCGCGCCGTCGCCCGGCCCCGCCGCCGAGCGGCTCCTGCTCGAGGGCGACCGCCAGGCGCTGCCGGCGCCGCCCCCGCTCCCCCCCGGCGACTGGCAGCTCCTCCGCGATCCCCGCGACCGGGGCCCCCTGTCCGACCTGGTGGAGGCGGCCGGCGACGCGGTGGCGGCGCTCCTCGCCGAGGTCGCGCCGCGCGAGGAGGGCCCGCCCCTCGGCGCTCCGGTGCGCGCCGACCACCCCTTCCGCCGGCTCCTCGGGGAGCTGGCGCGGAGCCTGGGCGCCGGCGAGTACGAGATCTACCCGGCCGCGCTGGGGAAGCTGTCGGTCCAGGCCGGCCCCCGCCAGGCGGTCCTCGTCGGGGCGGATCTCGCCCGCCGCACCACCGCCCGCGAGCAGCGGTTCCTCCTCGGCCGGGCGGCCGCCCGGCTGCGCGCCCGGAGCGCGCTCGCCGAGGCCGCCCCGGAGCCGATGCTCGCCGACGCCCTGGCCGCCGCGATCCGCGTGGTCGTCCCCGGCTACGGCGGACCCGCCGCCGGCACCTCCCGCGGGCCGGACGACCTCTCGCGGCGCCTCGCCAAGGCCCTCTCCCGCCGGGCCCGCAAGGCGCTCGAGGACCCGGCCCGGG
>DATKAL010000169.1:0-4901 GCA_035498135.1 Anaeromyxobacter sp. | reverse complement strand
CCGACCGCCACCAAGGTCTACGGCGACGCCCTGGGGCCCTACCTCGAGGACAAGATCGGCCACGCCGAGGCCCTGGAGCGGGCCAGCGGGCCGCTCCGCGAGTTCATGCTCCGGCAGACGCGGGACCAGGACCTGGCGCTCTTCTACGACATCGCCCACAAGGACCGGCCGGCCCGCGGGGAGCCCATCCCCCTCTCGATCGTGGTCCCGGCCTTCATGATCTCCGAGCTCACCACCGCCTTCCGGATGGGGCTGTTCCTCTACGTCCCGCTCCTCCTGGTGGACCTCCTGGTCGGCTCGGTCCTCATGTCCATGGGGATGATGATGGTCCCCCCCACCCTCATCGCCCTGCCCGTCAAGGTCGGGCTGTTCGTCATGGCCGACGGCTGGCGCCTGGTCGTCGGCGCCCTGGCGCGGAGCTTCGGATGACCCTCGATCTCCCCGGGGCGCTGGTCCACGAGGCCCTGCTGGTGCTGGCCTCGGTGGGCGGCCCCGTCCTCGGCGCGCTGCTCGCGGTCGGCCTCACCATGGGCATCCTCCAGGCCGCCACCCAGGTGAACGACGCCGCGGTCGGCTTCCTCCCGCGCGCCGCCGCCGGGGCGGCGGTGATCTGGCTCTTCGGTGGCTGGATCATGGAGCGGCTCTCCGCCTTCCTCGTCCTCTGCATCTCCCGCATGCCCATGAGGTGAGGGTGGATCTGCCGCTCGCCACCGTCTACGGGTTCGCCCTCCTCCTCTTCCGGACCGCGGCGCTCTGCGCCACGGCGCCGGTGCTCGGGGCCCGGGTGGTGCCGGCGCGCATCCGGCTCTCCATCGCCGTCGCCCTCGCCTTCGCGGTCTTCGCCGGCGCGGGCGCCCCGGCCGTTCCCCCGCCGGCCAGCCTGGCCGGCCTGGCCGGGGCGGCGGCGCTCGAGACCGGCCAGGGGCTGCTGGCCGGCCTGGCGGCGCGCTGGATGCTCGACGCGGCCCTGGGGGCCGGTCACCTGGCGGGGATCTCGGCCGGGCTGGGCTTCTCCCACCTCCTCGACCCCATCACCGGGGCGGACTCGAGCGCGGTCTCGGAGACGATCTTCGTCGTCGCCCAGGGCTGCGCGGTGGCCCTCGGCGCCCACCGCGAGGCGGTCGGCTGGCTGGTCCGCTCCACGGTGGCCTTCCCTCCCGGCGCTCCCTTCGACCTCTCCGCCCTGGCCCTGCGCACCGCGGGGGAGGCGGCGGTCTCCGCCGGCCTCGCCGTCCGCCTGGCCTTCCCGGTGATGGCGGCGGTCCTGGTCGGCCACCTGTTCATGGGCTCGCTGAACCGCCTCGCCCCCCAGCTCTCGCTGCAGAACGTCGGGTTCTCGGTGGCGATCCTGGCCGGCGGGCTGGCCCTCTACCTGGCCGCCCCGGGCGCGGCCGAGCTCGCCGCCCGGGCGGCGGTGGCCGCCTTCCAGGGGTGAGCGGTGGCCGAAGAGGATCGCGAGAACCAGACCGAGCCCGCCAGCGAGCGGAAGCTCCAGCGCGCCCGCGAGGAGGGGCAGGTCGCGGTCGGGCACGACGCGGTCCTGGTGGCGAGCACCCTGGCGGCGGCCTCGGCCCTGGTGGCGCTGGGGGGCGTGCTGCGCAGCGCCCTCACCGACATGATCGGCCAGGTCGCCTCCGCCGTCGACCGGACCCCCTTCTCCACCCTCCCCGGCCTCGCCGTCCGCCCCGCCGCGGCGGTGGCCGCGGTCTGCGCCGCCGCGGGCCTGGCGGCGATCACCGCCACCTTCGCCCAGACGGGCGGCGGCTTCTGGCCCCACCTCGCCGCCCCCGACCTCTCGCGGCTCGGCCGGGGCGGGCGGCTGGCGCGCCTCTTCCGCAAGGACTTCGCCCTCGACCTCCTCCTCGCCCTGGCCAAGGTGGTGGCGGTGGGCGTCGCCGCCTGGTCGGTCCTGCAGCACGAGTGGCGGCGGCTCCCCGGCATGCTCTCCGCCGCCCCGGGCGACCAGCTCGCCTCCACCTTCCGCGTCCTGGGCGCGGCCGGGCGGCCGGTCCTGGGGGTGGCGCTGGTCCTGGCGGCGGCCGAGCTCGCCCTCTCCCGCTGGCGCTTCGCCGACCAGATGAAGATGACCAAGGAGGAGGTGAAGCGGGAGTCGAAGGAGGACGACGGCGACCCGCTCCTCAAGGGGAAGCGCAAGCGCCGCCACCGCGACCTGATGCGGAACCGGGCGCGCGTGGAGGTCCCCCGCGCCGACGCCCTGGTGGTGAACCCGACCCACGTGGCGGTGGCGATCCGCTACCGCCGGGACGAGGGGCGGGCGCCCCGCGTCACCGCCAAGGGCAAGGGGGCGCTCGCCGACACCATGCGGGCCCTGGCCCGCGAGAACGCGGTGCCCATCTACCAGGACGTGCCGCTCGCCCGCCTCCTCTACCGCAAGGTCCCCGTGGGCCGCGAGATCCCCGCCCAGACGTACAAGGCGGTGGCCGCGGTCCTGGCCTTCGTCTACCGCGTCACCGGCCGCCGGCAGGGGGTGCGCGCGTGATCCCGCCGGCAGGAGAGGCTCGCCATGGCTGACCCGGTCAAGGGCGCGACCCCGCCCAGCTCCCGCGGCGAGCTGGTGGTCGCGGTCGCCGTCCTGGGGGTGCTGTCGATCCTGATCGTCCCCGTGCCGGCGCCTTTCCTGGACGTCCTGCTGGCGCTCTCGATCGGCCTGTCGGTGCTGATGCTCCTGGTGGCCCTCGGGCTCACCCGGGCCCTGGACTTCTCGGTCTTCCCCTCCCTGCTCCTGATCGTCACCCTCTTCCGCCTGGCGCTCAACGTCGCCACCACGCGCCTCATCCTCCTGAACGGCTCGCAGGGCCCCTCCGCCGCCGGCCACCTGATCGAGACCTTCGGCCGGTTCGCCATCGGCGGGAGCCTGGTGGTCGGGCTGGTGGTCTTCCTCATCCTCCTGATCGTCAACTTCTCGGTGATCACCAAGGGCTCGAACCGGGTCTCCGAGGTGGCCGCCCGCTTCACCCTCGACGCCCTCCCCGGCAAGCAGATGGCGATCGACGCCGACCTCGCCGCCGGCCTGGTGGACGACCGCGAGGCGCGGAGCCGCCGCCAGAACCTGGAGCGGGAGACCGAGTTCTTCGGGGCGATGGACGGCGCCTCCAAGTTCGTCCGCGGCGACGCCATGGCCGGCCTGGCCATCACCGGCGTCAACATCGTGGGCGGCCTGGTGGCGGGGCTGCTGCGCGACCACATGTCGCTCTCCGGGGCGGCCGAGACCTACACGCTCCTCACCGTGGGCGACGGCCTGGTCTCCCAGATGCCCGCCCTGCTGGTCTCGACGGCGGCCGGCATCGTGGTGACCCGCGCCGCCGGCACGGACCTCGGGACCCAGGTCGGCCTCCAGGTGTTCGGCCGGCCCCTGGTCCTCCGCACCGCCGCCGGGGTGCTGCTGGCCCTCGGGCTCCTCCCCGGCATGCCCCTGCTCGCCTTCGGGGCGGTGGCGGGCGCCCTGCTCCTCGCCGCCGGCCGCGCCCGGGCCCGGGTCGAGGCGGCCCTCGCCGCCCCCCAGGGGAAGAAGAAGGACGAGGAGAAGGGGCCGGAGCGGATCCAGGACCTCCTCGCCATCGACGCCCTGGAGCTCGAGGTCGGGTACGGCCTGGTGCCCCTCATCGACCTCACCCGCGGGGCGGAGCTCCCCGGCCGCGTCACCGCACTCCGCCGTCAGCTCGCCCAGGACCTGGGGATCGTCCTCCCCTCCGTCCACCTGCGCGACAACCTCCGGCTGGAGGCGAACGCCTACCGGGTCCTCCTTCGCGGGATGGAGATCGGCAAGGGCACCGCCCACGCCGACCGGCTCATGGTCCTCGACCCGAGCGGCAGCGAGCCCACCCTGGACGGCATCCGGGGCGTCGATCCCGCCTTCGGGCTGCGCGCGGTCTGGATCAGCCTGGCCGATCGGCCTCGCGCGGAGGCGATGGGGCTCACCCTGGTGGACGCCCCCTCGGTCGTCACCACCCACGTCTCCGAGCTCCTCCGCCGCAACGCCCACGAGATCGTGGGCCGCCAGGAGGTGCAGGAGCTCCTCGGGGTGGTGGGGAAGGACGCGCCCAAGCTGGTGGAGGACGTGGTCCCGGGGACCATCTCGCTCGGCGAGCTGGTGCGGGTGGTGCGCGGCCTGCTGCGCGAGGGGCTCTCGGTGCGCGATCTGCGCACCATCCTCGAGGCGGTGGCCGACGCCGCCCCGCGCTCCAAGGACACCGCCTGGCTCATCGAGTCGGCCCGCCGCCGACTCGGCCGCCAGATCACCGCCCGCGCCGCCGGTTCCGACGGCGTGGTCCGCGCCCTCACCCTGGACCGCGCCACCGAGGAGACCCTCCGCTCCACCCTCGGCGCCGCGGACGGCGAGGCCGCCCTGGCCCCCGACGTCGAGACCGCCCGGCGGCTGGTGGCCGCCCTCGAGACCAGCGCCACGCGCCTGACCACCGAGGGCCACCCGGTGGTGCTCCTCGCCCCGCCCGACCTCCGGCGGCCGCTCTTCGAGTTCGCCAGCCGGTTCGTCCCCGACGTCCTGGTCCTCTCGGCGCGCGAGCTCGTCCCCGGCACCACCGTGGAGCCGGCCGGGACGCTGCAGGCGCCTGCGCGCCTGGCGGGGGCGGCATGACGCGGGGCGCAGGTACGTCGGTTGCAGTCCCGGGTGAGCAGGAGCCACTCCGATGACGCCCACGGTTCGCACCTTCCGCGCCCCCGACTCCGCCTCCGCCCTGGCCGCGGTCAAGGCGGCGCTGGGCCCGAACGCGGTCATCCTGTCCACCCAAACCGTGGACAAAGGCCTGTTCCGCCGCCCGGAGGTGGAGATCACCGCCGCCGTCGAGCCGGTCGCGCCGCCCTCCCGGCGCCCTGCCGCGGCCGTTCGCCCCGCCCCCCCACCTCCCCCCGCCCGCCCCCCG
>DATKAL010000168.1:0-3130 GCA_035498135.1 Anaeromyxobacter sp. | reverse complement strand
TCGAGCGGGCTCATCAACATCTTCAAGATCAGCGAGCTGCGGAAGCGGCTGCTGTTCACCCTCGGCATGCTCGCCGTCTACCGGCTCGGGATCTTCGTCACGACCCCGGGGGTGGACCGGCGCGCGATGCGCGACGTGGTCCAGCAGCAGGGGAGCCTGCTCGGCCTCCTCAACTTCTTCTCCGGCGGCGCGTTCGAGCAGCTCTCGATCTTCGCCCTGGGGATCATGCCCTACGTCTCGGCGTCCATCATCCTCCAGCTCCTCACGGTCGTGATCCCGGCCCTGGAGAAGCTGCAGAAGGAGGGCGAGCTCGGGCGGCGGAAGATCACCCAGTACACCCGCTACGGGACGGTGGTCCTCTCCGCCATCCAGGGGTACGGGATCGCCACCTACCTGGAGTCGCTCCGCGCCGGGAACGGCGTGTCGGTGGTGGCCGATCCGGGCTGGGGCTTCCGGCTCCTCACCATGATCTCCCTGGCCGCCGGGACCGCCTTCATCATGTGGATGGGCGAGCAGATCACCGAGCGCGGGGTGGGCAACGGCATCTCGCTCATCATCTTCGCGGGCATCGTCGCCCGCGTCCCGCAGGCCGTCTACGCCACCGTCCGGCAGATGGGCGCCTCGGGCTCGCAGCTCAGCGGGGTGGGGATCCTGATCCTCGCCGCCCTGATGGTGGTGGTGATCGGGGCGATCGTCTTCGTGGAGCGCGGCCAGCGCCGCATCCCGGTGCAGTACGCCAAGCGGATGGTGGGGCGGAAGCTCTACGGCGGGCAGTCCACCCACCTCCCGCTCAAGGTGAACACCTCGGGCGTGATCCCCCCGATCTTCGCCTCCTCCCTGCTCCTCTTCCCGGCCACGCTGGCGGGCTGGTTCCCGTTCCTCTCGCGGGTCTCGAGCGCCATCCAGCCGGGCAGCTGGATCTACAACACCCTCTACGTCACCCTGATCGTCTTCTTCGCCTACTTCTACACGGCGGTGACCTTCAACCCGGTGGACGTGGCCGACAACCTCAAGAAGTACGGCGGCTACATCCCCGGGATCCGGCCGGGCAAGAAGACCGCCGACTACATCGACTTCGTCCTCTCCCGCATCACCTTCGGCGGCGCCATCTACCTGGCCGCGATCTGCGTCCTCCCCACCATCATCACCAACGAGTTCGGGGTGAACTTCTACTTCGGTGGCACCTCGCTCCTCATCGTGGTGGGCGTGGCGCTCGACACCGTCCAGCAGATCGAGGGGCACCTGATCACCCGCCACTACGAGGGCTTCACCGGCCCGCGCGGGCCTCGCATCCGGGGGCGGCGGATCACGACCGGCACCGCCGTCAACGCCTAGCCGCGGGCGGGCTCGCCTGGGCGGGCCCGCGCCGCATCCCGAGGGCGCACGCGATGATCTTGATCCTCCTCGGCCCGCCCGGCGCGGGCAAGGGCACCCAGGCGAAGCTCCTCGCGGCCCAGTACGGGATCTCGCACATCTCCACCGGCGACATGTTCCGGGACCACGCCGCCCGCGGGACCGAGCTCGGCCTGCAGGTGAAGGCGATCATGGCGAGCGGCGGGCTGGTCACCGACGACATCACCAACGCCATGGTCAAGGAGCGGCTCTCCCGGCCGGACGTGGCGGACGGCTTCATCCTCGACGGCTACCCCCGCACCGTGGGCCAGGCGCAGTACCTGGAAGGCCTGCTCCGCTCGCTCGGCCGCGCCCTCGACCGGGTGATCTCCTACGAGGTCGCCGAGGAGACGGTGGTGGAGCGGATCAGCGGCCGGCGCAGCTGCCCGAAGTGCGGCGCCGTCTACCACGTGAGCGCGAACCCGCCGGCCCGCGGCGGCCTGTGCGACAAGGAGCAGGCCGCCCTCGTCCAGCGCGAGGACGACCGGGCCGAGAACGTCCGGCGGCGGCTCCAGGAGTACGGGGGAAAGACCGCCCCGCTGAAGCGCTACTACCAGGAGCGCGGGCTCCTCGCCGAGGTCGAGGGCGTGGGCACGCCCGAGGGGATCCTGGCCGCCACCCGCAAGCAGCTCGGGCGCTGAGCCCGGCGGACGCCATGGACGCCAGCGCGCGCGACCGGATCGCGATCCGGACCTCCCGGGAGATCGACGGGATCCGCGCCGCCGGCCTGGTGGTGCACGAGGTGCTCGAGGAGCTCGAGCGCGCCGCCCAGGCCGGGGTCACCACCGCCGAGCTCGACCGGCTGGCGGAGGCCCGCACCCGGGCGCTCGGCGCCGTCCCCGCCTTCCTCGGCTACCACGGCTACCCCGCCTCGCTCTGCGTCTCGGTGAACGACGAGGTGATCCACGGGATCCCCTCGCCCCGGCGGAAGCTCCGGGCCGGGGACGTGGTGGGGCTCGACTACGGCGTGGTCCTCGACGGCTGGTTCGCCGACTCCGCCCGGACCGTGGCGGTGGGGGCGACGAGCCCGGCGGCGGCCCGGCTGCTGGCCGTCACCCGCGAGGCCCTCGCCCGGGCCATCCGGGCGGCGCGGCCGGGCGGGCGGCTCGGGGACGTCGGGGCGGCCGTTCAGGAGTGGGTGGAGGGGCAGGGGTTCTCGGTGGTCCGCGACTTCGTGGGGCACGGGATCGGCCGCCGCCTCCACGAGCCGCCCCAGATCCCGAACTTCGGGAAGGCCGGGACCGGGGTCCCCCTCGCCCCGGGCATGGTGCTGGCCCTCGAGCCCATGGTGAACGAGGGGGGGGCCGAGGTGGAGACCCTCGACGACGGCTGGACCGCCGTCACCGCCGACGGCCGGTGGTCGGCCCATTTCGAGCACACCGTGGCCCTGACGGAAAACGGCCCGGAGATCCTGACCTTACCCGCTGGGGTGGCGTTCTCGTCCGAATGAGGGAGAAGCGCCGGGGAGCGGGCGCCCTCGCTCCCGGGACTCGTGCTTGCACGAGAAAAAGCCGTGTGTTATAGGGCGCGCTTCGAAATGGCTGCTCGGGAGCGGGCAGCCCTCCGGGAAAACCCGGAAGATCCGGGCGGCTCGTCTTTGGGAGCGGGAGGCTCCCGCCGCCAGCCCCGCCGGTGGTCGCGGCGGGCGTTTTTGTCTCTTGAAGCACGTCGGAGGCGTCGTTCATGAAGGTCCGCGCGTCGGTCAAGAAGATTTGCGACAAGTGCAAGGTCATCAAGC
>DATKAL010000167.1:0-6517 GCA_035498135.1 Anaeromyxobacter sp. | reverse complement strand
TGCGGCCGGGTGGTGGGCAAGCAGACCGCCCAGCAGATCGTCGACTCGATCCTCGAGCTGCCCCAGGGCTCGCGCATCCTGGTCCTGGCCCCGCTGGTCCAGAACCGGAAGGGCGAGTACCGGGACCTCCTCGGCGACGTCCAGAAGCGCGGCTTCTCCCGGGTGCGGGTGGACGGGATGATGCACGCCCTCACCGACCGCCTGGCGCTCGACAAGAAGCTGAAGCACGACATCGAGCTGGTCGTCGATCGCCTGGTGGTGAAGGAGGGCGTGCGCCCGCGCCTCACCGACTCGGTGGAGACGGCGCTGCGCGAGGGCAAGGGCACGCTGGTCGTGGCCGACGCCGACAAGGAGCAGAAGGTCGGGCCGGGCATCGACCCGGAGGAGTACAAGCGGCACGACCGCTTCTACTCCGAGCTCAACGCCTGCCACGCCTGCGGCCTCTCCTTCGGCGAGCTCGCCCCGCAGGCCTTCTCCTTCAACTCTCCGCTCGGCTCCTGCCCGGACTGCCAGGGGCTGGGGACGCGGGCGGAGATGGATCCGGACCTGATCGTCCCCGACCCCTCGCTCACCATTCGCGAGGGGGCGGTCGAGCCCTGGGCGAGCGGGATGGAGCGCGGGGAGGGCTGGACCTTCGAGTTCGTCGAGCACCTGGCCCGGTCGCTCCGGCTCGAGCTGGACGTCCCCTGGGCCAAGCTCCCCAAGAAGGACCGCGACCTGGTGCTGCTCGGCACCGAGGCGGCCGGGAACGGCCGGGGACGCATCGAGTGGGAGGGCGTGGTCAACCAGCTCTACCGGCGCTTCCGGTCCACCGGCTCCGAGGCGATGCGGCGCTACTACATGCGCTACTTCTCCGACAAGCCCTGCCAGACCTGCGGCGGCGAGCGGCTCAAGCCGGAGAGCCGGGCGGTCGAGATCCGGGGGAAGGGGATCGTCGCCCTCTCCCGGCTGACCATCGTCGAGGCCCACGGCTGGCTCTCCAGCCTGGGGCTGGCGGGGAGCGAGGCCAAGATCGCCGACGAGCTGCTCAAGGAGATCCGCAACCGGCTCAAGTTCCTCCTCGACGTGGGGCTCGGCTACCTGACCCTCGACCGCCCCGGCCCCTCCCTCTCCGGCGGCGAGAGCCAGCGGATCCGGCTCGCCTCGCAGATGGGCTCGGAGCTCACCGGGGTGATCTACATCCTGGACGAGCCCTCCATCGGCCTCCACCAGCGCGACAACGGCAAGCTCCTCGCCACCCTGAAGCGGCTGCGCGACGTGGGGAACTCGGTGATCGTCGTGGAGCACGACGAGGAGACGATGGAGGAGGCGGACTGGCTCGTCGACTTCGGCCCGGGGGCCGGGGCCCACGGCGGCGAGATCGTCGCCCAGGGCTCGCCCGCCGAGGTGAAGCGGAACCAGGCCTCCCTCACCGGCGCCTACCTCTCCGGCCGCCGGGAGATCCCGGTCCCGGAGCGGCGTCGCGCGGCGGACCACGGCGCCATCACCGTGGTCGGGGCGCGGGAGAACAACCTCAAGGACCTGACGGTCTCCTTCCCCCTCGGGCGGCTGGTGGCCGTGACCGGGGTCTCGGGGGCGGGCAAGTCCACCCTGGTGAACGCCGTCCTCCGCCCCGCCCTGATGCGCCACCACTACGGGACCCGCGAGGTCCCGGGGAAGCACGAGCGGCTCCAGGGCGCCGACCTGATCGACAAGGTCATCGACATCAACCAGCAGCCCATCGGCCGGACCCCGCGCTCCAACCCGGCCACCTACACCAAGCTCTTCGACGGGATCCGGGAGGTCTTCGCCCAGACCCCGGAGGCCCGCGCCTTCGGCTACGCCCCGGGCCGCTTCAGCTTCAACGTGAAGGGGGGACGCTGCGAGGCCTGCCAGGGCGACGGGATGAAGCTGGTGGAGATGCACTTCCTCGCCGACGTGCTCGTGCCCTGCGAGGTCTGCGGCGGCAAGCGCTTCAACGAGGCGACCCTCCGGGTGACCTTCAAGGGGAAGAACGTGGCCGAGGTGCTCGACCTCTCGGTCGCCGAGGCGTCGGAGCTCTTCCAGAACCACCGGGAGATCGCGCGCATCCTCCGCACCCTGGAGGACGTCGGGCTCGGCTACATCAAGCTCGGGCAGCCCTCCCCCACCCTCTCCGGCGGCGAGGCGCAACGGATCAAGCTCTCCCGCGAGCTGGCCCGGGTGGGCACCGGCAAGACCCTCTACATCCTCGACGAGCCCACCACCGGCCTCCACTTCGAGGACGTGAAGCGGCTCCTCCACGTGCTCGACCGGCTGGTGGAGGCGGGCAACACCGTGCTGGTGATCGAGCACAACCTGGACGTGATCAAGTGCGCGGACTGGGTGGTCGACCTCGGCCCGGAGGGCGGCGACGAGGGTGGGCGGGTGATCGCCGAGGGGACGCCGGAGGAGGTCGCCCGGGTCCGGGAGAGCTTCACCGGCCAGCACCTCGCCCCGGTCCTGGCGGCCCACGAGCGGCGCCGCCGCGCGGCGCCCGGCCGCGCCGAGCGGTCCGCGGCGGTCTGAGGCGCGCGCTCGCCCGGTGCACCCGCCAGGTTCGTTGCCCGACCTCCCCTCGCCGCCCGAGGCTCGCCCCATGCCCCCCCGCTCCCCCTGGCGAAGGATCGCCCTCGCCCTGGCCGCGCTCCTCGGCGTGGCCGTCGCCCTCGTCGCCGTCCTCGCCCTCCTGCTCGGCTCGAGCGCGGTGACCGGCCGGGTGACCGACCTGGTCCTCCCCCGCGCCTCCGCCGCCCTCGGCCGCGACGTCACCATGGCCGGGGCGCGCCTGGCGCTCTTCCCCAACCCGCGCGTCGGCCTCTCCCGGCTGGCGGTGGCCGGGCGCCCGGGCGAGCCGCCGCTGGTCGAGGCGGAGTCGCTCGACGTCGAGGTGGGGCTCTGGCCGCTCCTCCGCTCGCTGGGGAAGGAGATCGACGTCCGCTCGGTGGTGCTGGTGCGGCCGGCCGTCAACCTGGTGCGGGCGCGCGACGGGAGCTGGAGCTACGAGGGGCTCGGGGCGAAGCCGGAGGCGAGGCCGGGCGCGAGGCCCGGCGGCGCGAGGCCTCCCCCTCCTCCCCCGACCCCTGCCGGCCCACCGGAGGCTGCCCCGGCGGTGGCGGTGCGCTCCCTCCGGATCGACGGGGCCGCGATCCGGGTGATCGACCGGAGCGGCGGGAAGGAGGAGGCGAGCCTGGCGCTCCGGGACCTCGACCTCCGGGCGGACGGGATCGGCCCGGGGCTGCCCTTCGACCTGCACCTCTCCGCCGCGCTCGCGAGCGACGCCCAGGACGTCCACGCCGAGCTCTCGGTGGACCGGCTGCCGGCGGCGGTGCCCGCCCGCGCCGAGGACTGGCCCAAGGTCCAGGGGACGCTCCGGATCGCCGGCCTCTCCCTGGAGCGGCTCCGCGCCCTCCTCCCCGGCGCCTTCGGGCAGGTGGTGCGGGGCGGGAAGGTCTCCCTCGATGCCCGGGTCTCGACCGCGGAGGGGAGCTACCGCGTCGAGGGCGGGGGAGAGCTCGCCGACCTCCTGCTTCGCGGGCAGCCGGCGAGCGGCCGCTTTCGGGCGGCGGCGGTGGTGCCGCCGGCCCGGCCGGGCGCGGCCCACCTGGATCTCGCCGAGCTCGCGGTCCGCGGCCCCGGGATCGACCTGGGCGGCCACGCCTCGGTCGACCTCTCGCCGCTCCGGGCCACCTTCGTCCTCTCCGGCCCGCTCCTCGACGTCGACGCGGTGATGGGCGTCCTCCCGCCCTCCCCGGCAGCGCCGGCGAAGCCGCCGGCCGGAGGGCCGGAGCCGGCGAAGGCGGCGGGGAGCTCGGCCGCGCCGGAGGGCGGGCCGGTGCCCGCCGGGATGCGGCGGGAGGTGGAGGCGGCGAGCGCCCACGGGACGATCGCCGTCCAGACCCTCAAGGCCGGGCGGATCGCCGCCAGCGACGTCCGCGCCCAGGCGACGCTCAAGGGCGGGGTCCTCACCCTGGAGCAGCTCGAGGCGGGGGTGCTCGGCGGCCGGGTCTCGGCCGGAGGGACGCGGGTGGTGCTCACCCAGGCCGAGCCCACCTGGAAGCTCGCCGCCAAGCTCAGCGGGATCGACCTCGCCGCGGCCACCAAGGCGTTCTCGAGCAGCGCGCCGCTCGAGGGGAAGCTCGACGGCACTCTCGACGTCTCGGGGGCGGGGACGCAGTGGGAGCAGCTCCGCGACGGCCTCACCGGTCAGACCTCGCTCGGGGTGAAGGAGGGCGCCCTCACCACCGCGGACCTGGGCGGCGAGGTGCTCGGGCGCGTGTCGGCGGCCCTCCAGGCGCTGGCGAAGACCGGGGTGGCCGGCAAGGTCGCCTCCGGGGCGAAGCGGACGCCGATCAAGGACCTCTCGGGCGACTTCCTGGTGAAGGACGGCTTCCTCACCACCAAGGCGCCCTTCGCCTTCCAGGCGCCCTTCGGGAAGGTCTCGCTCGGCGGCCGGATCGGGCTCGACGAGCGCCTCGACCTCTCGGGCACGGCGGCGGTCCCGGGGAGCGTGCTGAAGGGGGTGGCCGGCGGGATCCCACTCCCCGCCACGGTCGACGTGCCGATCTCGATCGGCGGGACCCTCCACGCGCCGTCGGTGGGGGTGAAGTCCGACGCCCTCGCCTCCAGCCTGCTCAAGAAAGGGGCCGGGGAGGCGCTGCGCGGCAAGGCGGAGCGCGCCGGCAAGGACCTGCTGAAGAAGCTGGGCGTGACCCGCTGAGGCCCGGGCCGCCGGGAACCCGCCCTCGGACCCGAAACGCGGGGCGGCCGCCCCTCGCGAGGCGGCCGCCGTCGGAACCTGGTGGCCCCGCGCGATGGCGCGGGGGAGGGGCGGGGCCCCTCCTCGCTGGGTGCCGTGCAAGCCGCCTATCCACCATCCGTACGATCTCGGCGGCTCAGCGCGGCGGGACCCGGCGCAGCAGGGGTGGGGGCGCGGCCCCCGTGGCTACGTCTTCTTCTCCTCGGCCTTCTTGTGGGCCGGGCAGCCGCACTTCTCGCCGCACTTGCACTCCTTGGCCTCGGCGCCGTGGCACTTGCAGGGCGGCGTGGCCGCCTCCTTCTTGTCCTTGTCGGACTCGGCCACCTTGTGCATCGGGCAGTTCTTGCAGTCGTCGCAGGCGAACACCGGCTGGGCGGTGAAGAACGCGATCGCGGCGAGCGCCGCGAAGATGATCCGCTTCATGTCGTCTCCTCTCGGTGGCGACCACGGGCCGCGCCCGTGGCCCAAAGGGTCACGAAGACCGAGCGTCGAACGATATTTGACGCTTGTCAAGCCTGGCGGCTAGATTGGCCCGCCATGCCCGAACCCGACCTCGATCCCGAACGGCTGCTCGCGCTCCTGCGCGATCCGAACGTGGAGAGCCAGGAGATCGCCGCCCGGACCGGGGCGCCTCGCGAGGAGGTGGGCCGCGCCGCCCGCCTCCTCCACGGCCTCGCCCGCGCGAAGCCCGAGGAGGTGGTGACCCTCCCCGCCCCGCTCGCCCTCGCCTTCGCCCGCGCCGTCCTCGCGGCGGGGCGCCCGGAGCTCCTCGCCGCGCTCGCCGGCCATGCGTCCAGGGACGTGGCCAAGGAGGCGAAGCGCGGCCTCCACGTGCTCCGCTCGCGCGGCGTCCAGGTCCCCGAGGCGCCACGGCCCCCGGCGCCGGCTCCCGCGGCCGCGCCCGCGGAGCCCCCCTTGGCGGCGTACGGCTCGGCCATCGACGGGCACGGGGAGCGCGCGGTCTGGCTCCCCCGCTCCATCCCGGGGAAGGGGATCGAGGTCGCCCAGGCGGTGCTCTCGGACGAGCGGGGCCTCCTCGAGCTGCAGGTCGGCATGCTGGGGAGGAAGGAGTGGCGCGCCTTCTGCCGCGAGATCGTGGCCCGTGGCGAGGGCATGGGGGTGGGCGAGCTGGACCGCTCGCGGGCGCACGCCCTCGTGGCCGCCGCCCGGGCGCGGAACGAGGAGACCGGCCAGCGGGTTCCCGACGGGGCCGACCTCTGGCTGGCCGCCCTCGGGCCGGCGGCGCCGCTCCCCGACCCGTCCGCCCGCTTCCCGCCCCTCCCCGAGGAGGAGCAGCGGGCGGCGGTGGCCGCCTCGGCCGGCCTCCACGACCTCCCCCTCCTCCGCGGCTGGCTGGCCGACGAGGACTACCTCCGCGGCGTGGCGGCGAAGCTCGACGAGGTGGCGGCCTCCCCGCTCTACCTGGACGAGCGGCAGCGCGCCGAGCAGCTCCAGCGCGTGGTGGCCGAGGCGGTGGACGGCTACCTCGACGCCGCCCGGCGCGCCCGGCTCGCCGCCCGGCTCCTCTCCGTGGCCGAGCACCTCGACCTGGGGGGCGACCCGGAGCGGGCCCGGATCGCGGCCGCCACCGCCGGAGCCCTCGCCGGCGGCGCCGCGGCCGCGGAGGTGCCCTTCGTGCGGCGGCTGGTGGAGAAGGCCTTCCCGGCCGCGGGCGAGCCGCCGCCACCCGCCGAGGCCTCCCCCGGCGAGCCGCTCATCGTCGCGCCCCGGTGAAGCGCGAATTGACCCCCAGGGCGGCGT
>DATKAL010000166.1:0-14306 GCA_035498135.1 Anaeromyxobacter sp. | reverse complement strand
CTACGTGGTCCAGGGCGGGGCGCTCTTCCCGCACCTCACGGCGGAGGGGAACGCCGCCCTGGTGGCCCGTCACCTGGGCTGGCCGCGGCCGCGCATCGCCGAGCGGCTGGCGGCGCTGGCGCGGCTGGCCCGGCTCCCCGCCGAGGCGCTCGGGCGCTTCCCGGCCGAGCTCTCCGGCGGCCAGGCCCAGCGGGTGGGGCTGATGCGCGCCCTGTTCCTCGACCCCGAGGTGCTGCTCCTCGACGAGCCGCTCGGCGCCCTCGACCCCATCACCCGCAACGAGCTGCAGGAGGACCTGCGGCGCGCCTTCGCCGATCTGGGCAAGACGGTGGTGATCGTCACCCACGACCTGGCCGAGGCCGCCTTCTTCGCCCACGCCCTGGTCCTCCTCCGGGACGGGCGGATCGCCCAGGCCGGGGCGCTCGAGGACCTGGTGGGCGCCCCGGCCGACGGGTTCGTGGCGCGCTTCGTCCGCGCCCAGCGGGCGCTGCGGCTGCCGGGGGTGGACGGGTGACCGCGGCGCTCCTCGCCCTCGCGCTCCTCGCCGGCGAGCCGGCGCCGGTGCGGATCGGCTCGAAGGAGTTCACCGAGTCGGTGCTGCTCGGCGAGGCGGCGGCCCGGCTGATCCGCGCCGCGGGCCTGCCGGCCGAGCACCGGCGCGGGCTGGGCGGGACGCGCGTGCTCTGGGAGGCGCTCCTCCGCGGCGACCTCGACCTCTACCCGGACTACACCGGGACGCTGGCCCTGGAGATCCTGGGCGGGGCGGTGTCCGCGGAGGAGGAGCCGCTGGCGGCGGCGCTGGCGGCCCGCGGCGTGGGGATCACCCGCTCGCTCGGCTTCGAGGACGGCTACGCGCTGGGCGTGCCCCGGGCGCTGGCGGCGCGCCTCGGGCTGCGGCGCATCTCCGACCTGGCCGCCCAGCCGACCCTCCGGCTCGGCTTCACGAGCGAGTTCATGGACCGGGCCGACGGCTGGCCGGCCCTCCGCGCCCGCTACCGCCTCCCGCAGCGGAACGTGCGCGGCCTGGACCACGACCTCGCCTACCGGGCGATCGCCGCCGGCCAGATCGACGTCACCGACCTCTACACCACCGACGCCCAGCTCCGCCGCCTGGACCTGGCCGTGCTCGAGGACGACCGGCGGGTCTTCCCCGCTTACCGGGCGGTGCTCGTCTACCGGCTCGACCTCGCCGCCCGCGCCCCGGCCGCGCTGGCGGCGGTGCGGAGCCTGGAGGGGAAGCTCACCGAGCAGGAGATGATCGGCTGGAACGCCCGGGCCCAGCTCGACCGCGTGCCCCCGGAGCGGGTGGCGGCGGAGCTCCTCGAGCGGACGCTGGGGATCTCCTCGCCGGTCCGGGTCGAGGGGCGGGCGGTCCGGATCCTGCGCCGGACCGCCGAGCACCTGGCGCTGGTGGCCATCGCGCTGGCGGGGGCGATCGCGCTGGCGATCCCGCTCGGCGTGGGAGCGGCGCGCCGGCCGGCGGCGGGGCGGGTGATCCTCTCCGCGGTGGGGCTGCTCCAGACCGTGCCCTCCCTGGCCCTGCTCGTCTTCATGATCCCGCTCCTCGGGATCGGCGCCCGGCCGGCGGTGGCGGCCCTCTTCCTCTACGGCCTGCTCCCCATCGTCCGGAACACGCACGCCGGGCTGACCGGGATCGCCCCGGAGCTGGAGGAGGCGGCCCGCTCGCTGGGGCTCGGGCCCTGGGCCCGGCTCTGGCTGGTGTCGCTGCCGCTCGCCAGCCCGTCGATCCTGGCGGGGGTGAAGACCGCGGCGGTGATCGCGGTGGGGACCGCCACCCTGGGGGCGCTGGTGGGGGCGGGCGGCTACGGTCAGCCGATCCTCACCGGGATCCGGCTCGCCTCGGTGCCGCTCATCCTGGAGGGAGCGATCCCCGCGGCGGCGCTGGCGCTCCTGGTGCAGGGCGCGTTCGACCTGGCGGAGCGGGCGCTCGTGCCCCGGGGGCTCCGCCGGCGGCCGCCGGCGGCGCGGCTCGCCGGCCCGGCGCCGGCACGGACGGGCTCCGAGGCGGCCTGAGCCGGAGAGCGCGCGGAGCGAGGAGGCGGAGCGGGGGCCGGCGGCTCAGCGGAAGCCGAGCAGGGTCCCGAGGCGCCGCGTGCGGCGGCCCGCGGGCAGCTCCAGCCCGAGCGCCCCCTGGCCGCCGACGACGCCGGCGAGGTGCTTGTGGCCCGCGGGCAGCGGGAGCAGGGCGAGGTCGCCCGCCCGGCGCCGCCGGCGGCGGAGGCGCGCCGCGCCCAGCCAGGCGAGCGCGATCGCCGAGAGGGCGAGCCAGGCGAGGGCGGTGACGGCGTGCGGGAGCATGGTCGGAGCCGGGAGGCTCTAACCTCGATCGCCCGCTCGCGCTCGCCAATTCCCCGGAACGGGAGACGGCGCGCCCGGGCGGGGCCGGTGTCCCACGCCCGGGCGACGCCCCTCGGGGCGTTCAGCGCTCGGCGCTCCGACCCGGTCCCCGGAACCACGCCCGCAGCCAGCCCAGGTGCTCCTGCTCCCCACACGACTGGCCGTGGGACCTCGGCTCATGAGGCGACATGAACACGGCCACGGTCCGGGCCGGCACGGTGAACGCGCCCGCGCCGCAGTCGAAGGCCGACCCGCGGACCACCCGATCCCGGGACGACTTGAGGATGGGGTGGAGGAGGAACTGCTGCCCGCGGAAGGCCGGATCGGCGAGCACCTGCTGCTGCGGCGTCGCGTTCACGATCACCACCGCCTGCGACCAGTCCCCCGGCCGGTGCGTGGGCGAGGCGATGCGCATCGCGATCACCCCGGGGACCTGGCTCGGGCCGACGTTGAAGAACGTGGTCATCGCCTCGATCTCGGCCGCGGTCCGCAGGCGGAAGAGCCCGCTCGAGCGGCGGATGGCGAGGAACTCGCCCAGCCGCTCGTCGGCGTCCTCGATGTCGGCCGGCGAGGGGCGCAGGGCGGGATCGGCGAGCAGCGGCTGGAGCACCGGCCAGTCTCCCTGGTTGCCGGAGGCGGGGGGTAGCCCCGAGCCCCAGCCGTTCCAGGCGCCGGTCCAGTCGATGCGGTTGAACCAGTCGCCGGAGTCGTAGCTGTTCTTGTCGCAGGACTTCGAGCGCAGGATCTCGTCGCCGGCGTGGAGGAAGGGGACGCCCTGGGAGAGGACCACCACCGCCGAGCCGAGGACGTCCATCCGCACCCGGTCCGCCATCGCCAGGGCCTGCGGGACCTTCGCGTTCATGGCGTCGAACCAGTCCTCGTTGTCGTGGGCCGAGATGTAGGTGATGGTGTCGTCCGGCCGCTCGGCGTACCCGGCCGGCTGGCCGTTGTAGTCGAGGGCGCTGCCGGGCACGGCGGCGCCGTCCTTGTTCACGAGGACGAGGTCGGCGAGGTTCCCGGCCATCCCCAGGCGGACCAGGTCGGCGGCGTGGAGGAGCTGATCCTTCGCCTGGTCGGCGGTCCCGCCGAAGGTCCCGTTCGGCTCGAGCCAGAGCCCGGTGGCGAACCCCTGGTCGCGGCGGGGGTTGAAGGGGCCGCCGCCGCGGACCGCGTCGCGGAGCCGGTCGCTGAAGGTGCCGATCCCGGTGCCGGCCATGTTGAGCTGGGTGGCGTTGACGCCCCGGGCGTCGTTGGCCACCTCGCCGAAGTTCCAGCCCTCGCCGTACATGTAGATCGCCTTGCCGTCGACCCCGTCGCGGCGCGGGTCCAGGGCGTCGAGGGCGGCCCGGATCCTGAGCATGTTGGACTTCATGTGGTGGCCCATCAGGTCGAAGCGGAAGCCGTCGACCTTGTAGTCGCGGGCCCAGGTGAGGACCGAGTCCACCATCAGCTTCTCGAACATGGCGTGCTCGGAGGCGGTGTTCTGGCAGCAGGTGGAGGTCTCGACGTTCCCGTCGAGATCGAGCCGGTGGTAGTAGCCGGGGACGACCCGGTCGAGCACCGACTTCGGGTCCTGGCCGGACGCGGTGGTGTGGTTGTAGACCACGTCCATCACCACCCGGAGCCCCTTGCGGTTGAGCGCCTGGACCATGCGGCGGAACTCGAGGGTGCGGGCGGCGCCGTCCGGGTGCGTGGCGTAGCTGCCCTCGGGCACCGTGTAGTGCCAGGGGTCGTAGCCCCAGTTGAAGCCGTCGTGCGCCGCCACCGCCGCGACCCGCGCCTGCTGCTCGGTGGAGTCGGGGGCGAAGGAGGCGAGGTCACCCGCCGGCGTCTGCCAGGTGGAGCGGTCCTCGTCCACGGTGGCGAAGTCGAAGGCGGGGAGGAGGTGGACGTGGGTCACGCCCGCCCGGGCGAGCGCCGCGAGGTGCCTCGTCCCGTAGGTCCCGTCGGCGGCGAAGGCGAGGAAGGTCCCCTTCAGCGCCTCGGGCACGCTCGGGTCGCTGGCGCTGAAGTCCCGGACGTGCAGCTCGTAGAGGACGATGTCCTCCGGGGCGGCGAGGCGGGGCTTCGCGAGCTCGCGCCAGCCGGGGGGCGCGAGGGCGGGATCGTCGAGGGAGACGATCTCGCTCCGGGTGGAGTTGACCGCCAGGGCGACGGAGTAGGGGTCGGTGACGAGGTTGTGGACCACCTGGTTCACCGAGCGCGCGTAGACCTCGACGTCGTAGAGGAAGTACTTGCCGTTCCAGCTCCGGTCGCCGGTGATGCTCCAGTTGCCGGTGGCGGGGTCGAGGACCATGGGCAGGACGGTGGCCGAGGCGGAGGGGCTCGAGTCGGCGAAGAGCTGGAGCGCCACCGAGCGCGCGGTCGGGGCCCAGACCCGCAGCGTGGGCTTGCCGCTCTTGCCGAACGAGACCCCGAGCCGGGCGTCGTTGGCGTAGAGCGCGTCCAGGACCCCGGGGATCTGGAGGGAGGTCGCGTCCTGCACGAAGCCGCCCCGGACCCAGTCGACCGCGAGCTGGCCGCGGAGGAGGTCGGGCGCGGCGGCGATCGCCTCGGCGGGCAGGCGGAAGGCGCTGAAGCCGGCGAGGTAGGGGAAGCGGGCCTGCACGTCGGCGGGGAGGCCGGCCGGGTCGTAGGTGAGCGTGTAGGAGGTCCCGCCCTGCACCCCCGCCTGCGCCAGCGTCATCCCGGCGGCGGGATCGCCGTGGAGCGCCACGACGTCGCCCGCGGCCGGGGCGCCCACGTTCCACGCGATGAGGTCGGGCGCCAGCCAGTGCGCCTGGGCCAGGCCGAGGTTGCCGTGGATCCCGCCCACCACCACGTCGAGGACGTGCGTGGTCGAGCTCCACTGGAAGAGCACCTCGATGCCGCTCACCGGGACGGTGAAGGAGATGTTGCCGCCGTTCTGGACCCCGCCGGCGCCGTAGTTCACGTCCCAGGTCTCGTTCAGCGCCACCTTGCACTGGTAGCTGCCGGCGGGGAGGGCGGTGGTGGAGAAGGTGTAGGTCCCGTCGCCGTCCGGATCCTGCAGCCAGGAGAGCAGGCAGTCGGGCTGCCAGTCGCCCGGGCAGCCCAGGGCGGACTGGTAGTCGCCGGGAACCGTGGCGATGACCGAGTTCGCGTCGCTCGTGATCCAGTGGGTGCCGTCCGAGTAGTAGAAGCGGACGGGGCCCCCGGGCGCGGGGAGCGGGATGTTGGCGCCGCCCTGGATCGCGTTCAGGCCGTAGTTCACGTTCCAGTTGCCGTCGAGCGCCGCCTTGTACTCGTAGCTGCCGGCCGGGATGGCGAACTGCCCGCGCCAGACGTCCCCGATGACGTTCGTGAGCTGGGTCGCCGGGCAGGCGGGATCCCAGTCGCCGGCGCACCCGGCCAGGTGCTGGTAGCTGCCGGGCACGCCCACCGAGGCGGGCTGGGCGCGGGCAGCGGGGGCGAGGGGGAGGAGGAGCAGGAGCACGGCGAGGCGGCTCGCGATCCTCGACGCCAGCGAGGCGGTTCTCATGGGGCACCTCGAGGGGCGACGCCGGCGCGGGCGGGAGCGCCTGCTTCACCGGCGGAGCTCGTTCGGTGGGCCCCTCTTACGCCCTTGGCGGGGGAGTCGGAGGTAGACACTAGGGGTGTATCCGACGAGCGAACCCCGCCAGGAGTGCGGCAGGGGGGCGCGGCGGAAGCGCCCGGAGGGGCCGGGGTCTCCCGCGCGGGCGCGGCTCGCATCCTCGAGGAGCGCTGGCGGCGAGCGGCGGGCTCAGCGGTCGAGACCGGCGCTACCACTCGAGGACGAGCACGAAGGTGATCGCCAGCGCCCCGCCGCCCGCCCTCTCGGGCACCGGCTGCCCGAGCTCGGGGGGGACGCCCGCCCGGAGCGTCGCATGGGCCAGGTCCACGCGCCCGCCCACCTGGAGCCCGAACCCGGAGCGCTTGGCCCAGGCCAGGGCCGCGCTCGGCATGAGCTGGGTGTAGGCGTAGAGACCGGCCCGAGCCCCGAGGAAGGCGAGCGAGGCGCGATCGCCCGGCAGTCCGGCATAGGCGCTCTCCACCCCCACGTCGTGCAGGCCCCCTTCCGCCAGGAGCTCGAGGCGGGCCCAGGGCAGCGGGTCGAGGACGGCCCCAGCGGCGACCCCGTACCAGCCGCTGTCGTGCGAGCTCCCGCCTCCGCCGTCCAGGAACGGCCCGGCGGCGAAGGCGCCCTTCCGGACGAGCAGCTCGACGCCGGCCGCGATGGCGTCGGGCGGCCGCGGAGTGACCCACTCCCAGCCCTTGCCCACGGTGATGTGCACGAGGACGGACCAATCGTCCGCGGCGCCCGGGCCGGGCGCGGCGGTGCCGGCGAGCAAGGGCTCCGCGGCGGCGGCCTCCGAGCCGGGGAGCGCGGCGGCCCAGAGAAGGGCCGCGGCGAGCTGCGCCGACACGGCTGACGCGGGGCGCAGCAGCGCCACCATGTCGATCCCCCTCCACGGCCGGGCGGGCAGGCCCAGATCGGCTCGTCTCGATGCTGTCACGCTGGATGGGTGCGGGCAAGGAGGCGCGCCCGGGGACTCTCGAATCGGGGAGGCCGCGGCCGGAGGGCGCTGGAGCCGGGGGCTCCGGTCGGGAGCGGGCGGTCGTCGCGGCGCGGCGTGCTGTCGCACTGACGCGGTCCGGCCAGCGCGCGGAGGCGTCGACCGACCCGCGCCGCCGGACGCCGTCAGGGCGCGATGGCCACGTCCACCAGCGTGGGCGCGAGCACCTTCGCCAGATCGGCCGGCGCGAGGCCCACGAGGAAGCCTCTCGAGCCGCCGTTCACGTAGATGGTGGGGAGATCGAGGATCGACCGCTCCAGGAAGACCGGCATCGGCTTGCGGGTGCCGAAGGGGCTCGTGCCGCCCACCAGGTACCCGGAGTGGCGGTTGGCGACCTCCGGCCGGCAGGGCTGGATCGTCTTCTTCCCGAGCAGGCGCGCCAGCCCCTTGGTCGAGACCTCTCGGTCCCCGTGCATCAGCACGAGGAGGGGCACGCCGTCCTCGTCCTCCATGACCAGGGTCTTCACCACCGCGTGCTCGTCGACCCCCAGCTCGCGCGCCGACACGCGCGTGCCGCCCTTCTCCTCGTAGCGGTAGGGATGCTCGGTGTAGTGGACCTGCCGCTCGCGCAGGAGCCGGGTGGCCGGGGTCGAGGGGAGCTTGCTCATCTCGCGGGGAGGATAGCGGAGGTCGGCGCCCGGCGTGAGCCCATCCGGGATCCCCCGCCCGCCGGCGCGCCGGGCGATGCTCGGCGCTCGGCGCGACCCGCGCCCGGAGGGACGCCGTCATGGAGCCGAGGAACCACCTGCTCGCCTTCCTCGGGAGGCTCGTCGTCTCCGCGGCCGTGCTCTGGCTCGCGGTCGCCTGGGTCGATCCCCGGAACCCGGCCAACACCTTCGGCCGGGCGGTGCTGGTGTCGCTGGTGCTCTCGCTCGCCTGGTACGTGACCCTGGTCCACTTCCTCTGGTTCCTGGTCTTCCCCTGGCTCGTCTACGTGGCCATCTGGCTCGCGGTCGTCTCGACCAGCTACGGCCTCGGCTTCTGGCGCTCGCTCCTCCTCGCCTTGGCCCTCTCGTTCCTGTCGTGGCTGGTGTCCGGGATCTTCGGGGTGCGCACCTTGCGATCGGGGTGAGGGCGGGCCTCGCGCGGCGGCGCTCCTTCGCGCAGCGGCTCGATCCGGACCCCGGGCGCGCGCGGGTCCGGGCGCGCCGCGGCGGCGGCGAAGCGGGGGGCGGCCGCCCGGGCCACCTCGAACCGCGTCTCGCGGTCGCCGATGACGATCTTCCCGATCTCGTCGCGGGTCACGCCCCCCCGGCGGCAGAGGAGGGGCAGGATCCAGCGCGGGTCGGCGCTGCGCTCCCGGCCCAGGCTCACCCGGAACCAGCGCACCTCCCGGGGCGGCCCACCCCGCGCCGGGCGCGGCGTCCTCGCCGGCGCCTCCCGCACGGCCGCGGCGGTCTCGGGGAGATCCTCCGGGGCGGGGAGGCGGGCGCGCTCGCGCCGCACCAGGGCCGCGGCGACGAGCAGCGGCTCCCGCCCCTCGAGCAGCCGCGCCGCGGCCGCCCGCTCCTCCTCGGTCGCGTCGCCGGCGAGCGCGTCCACGTCGGCGGCCAGCCGGGCCTCGTCGCGGGCCCGGATCTCCTCCGCCGCCGGGACCGGCCCCCAGGCGGCCCGGATCCCCGCCTCGCGGAGCATCCGCTCCAGGCGGAAGCGCTCCGGCGGCGTGGCGAGCAGCACGGAGAGCCCCTTCTTCCCCGCCCGGCCGGTGCGCCCGCTCCGATGCTGGAGCGCCTCCGGATCCCGCGGCAGGTCGGCGTGGAGCACGAGCTCGATCCCGGGCACGTCCAGGCCGCGGGCGGCCACGTCGGTCGCCACCAGCACCCGGGCCCGCCCGTCGCGGAGCGCCTTCAGGGCGCGGGTGCGCTCGGCCTGGCTCAGCTCGCCGGAGAGCGCCACCGCCCCGAAGCCTCGCTCCCCCAGGCTGGCGGCCCCGTGCGCCACCGCCTCGCGGGTGGCGCGGAAGACCAGGGCGGAGGGCGGCTCGAGCGCGCGGAGCACGTTCACGATCGCGTGCTCCCGCTCCGCCGGAGCGATGAGGTGGGCCCGGTACTCGATGTCGGCGTGCCCCTCGCCCGGCGGCGTGGCCGCGATCCGGGCCGGCTCCCGGGTGTAGCGGCGGGCCAGCTCCACGATCCCCCGGGGCAGGGTGGCGGAGAAGAGGATGGTGCGCCGCTCCGGCTGCGCCGCGCCGAGCAGGGCCTCGAGCTCCTCCCGGAAGCCCATGTCGAGCATCTCGTCGGCCTCGTCGAGGACGAGGGCGGCGACGGCGGAGAGGTCGAGCGTCCCCCGCCGCTGGTGATCGAGGAGGCGGCCGGGGGTGCCCACCACCACGTGCGCCCCCTCGGCGAGGGCGCGGGCCTCGCGGCGCGGATCCATCCCGCCGACGCACGTCGCCACCCGGCCCCCCGCCGGCCCGAGGAGCCAGGAGAGCTCCCGCGCCACCTGGACGGCCAGCTCGCGGGTGGGGGCGACGACCAGCCCGGCGGGCGCCCCGGCGGCGCCGAAGGCGGGGGCGGGGCCGAGGAGCGCCTCGCCGAGCACCAGGCCGAACGCCACCGTCTTGCCGGAGCCGGTGCGGGAGGAGACGAGCAGGTCGCGCCCGGACAGGCCCGGGGCGAGGACCGCCGCCTGGACCGGGGTGGGCTCGACGTAGCCGCGCCGGTCGAGGGCGCCGGCGAGGGCAGGGTGGGCGCCCAGCTCGGTGAAGGTCACGGCGGCGTTGTAGCAGGTTCCGGGACGGGGGGCGGGGGACACGTCCCCCCCGAGCCTGGTCCGGGATGCCCCCCGGCCTTAGCAGGTCTCCATGCCCGAGCCCCTCCCGGTCGCCGCCCGCGACGGCCATCCGCTGGCCGCCGACCTGTTCACGCCGGAGTCGAGCCCGGACGCGGCGGTCCTGATCGCCCCGGCCATGGGCGTGCCGCGCCGCTTCTACGCCCCTTTCGCCGCCCACCTCGCCGGCGCCGGTCTGGCCGCGCTGACCCTGGACCTCCGCGGGACCGGCGGCTCGCGGCGCGGCCGGCTGCGCGGGTTCGAGGCGAGCCTCCACGGCTGGGGGGAGCTCGACCTGGCGGGCGCGGTCGACGCCCTGGCGGCCCGCTTCCCGGGGAAGCCGCTCCTCTGGGTGGGCCACAGCGCCGGGGGGCAGCTCCTCGGGCTGGTCGACGACCGGCGCCTGGCGGCGGCGCTCCTGGTGGGCGCGCAGAGCGGGCACTGGCGGCTGTGGCGCGGGTTCGGGCGCGCGGTGATGGCGGCGCTCTGGTGGGTGGCGATCCCGGCGGTGGTGAAGGTGGTCGGGTACCTGCCCCTCTCGCGGCTGTCGCGCGGGGAGGACGTCCCGGCGGGCGTGGCGCTGGAGTGGGCCGCCTGGGGCCGGCACCGCGACTACATCCTCTCCTACGCCGGCGCGCGGGGCGGGATGGGGTTCGCCCGCTTCTCCGGGCCGATCCGCTCCTACGCGGTCGCCGACGACCGCTACGCCCCCCCGGCGGCGGTCGAGGCGCTCCTCGAGGCCTTCTCCCGGGCCCGGGGAGAGCTGCGCGTGGTGACGCCCGGGGAGGTGGGAGTGGCCCGGCTCGGGCACTTCGGCTTCTTCCGCCCGCGGCACGAGCCGACGCTCTGGGCCGAGGCGGCGGCGTGGCTGCGCACCGCCGCGGCGGCGCCGCGCTCGCCGGCGGTGAGCGCGCCGCGCTCCGGCCGCTCCCCCTGAAGGTGGGCCGCTGGCCGCCCCGGCGCGGCCGCGAGCCCTCCGGTCAGCGGTCGCCGAAGCGGACGCTCCGGACCGCCAGCGTCACCTCGGCGAGGAAGGCGAGGAGCGCGGCGATGAAGGCGCCCATGGCCGCCACGAAGAGGGCGGCCACCGGGTGGGTGAAGTCCCAGCGGAAGACGGCGGAGAGGAAGGCGCTCGCGATCAGGATGCACACCAGCAGGGCGGCGGCGGTGGCGCAGGCGATGGCCACGTTCACGATCGAGCGGCGCCGCAGCAGCAGCTCGAACTCCGCCTGCACCGCCTCGCGCTGCTCGGCGCCCAGGGCGGGGAGCCGGTCGGTGAGCACCCGCGCCCGGTCGACGATCCGCCCGAGCCGGGTGGAGAAGACGCCGAGCATCGTCCCCAGGGCGGTGAGGAGGAAGACGGGGGCGACCGAGAGCTGGATCACCCGGGCGACGGAGAAGATCGGGAGCTGCTCGGGGGGCATGGAGGGCGCGCTCAGCCGCCGCGGAGCATGCCGAGGAGCATGATCGCGAAGACCACCGGGACGAGCAGGGCGACCAGGCCGCCGAGCACCAGCGAGGCGAGGACCACGTAGCGGGCCGGGCCGCGCGGGGGGAGCGAAGCCTCGATCTTGAAAGGATTGCGCTTCCGGATCACGGCGCCATTCTCCGCGACCGGGCGCCCCGCGTCCAGCCGCCGCGGATGCGAGGACTCCCACCGGCCCGGGGCCCCGCCCGGCGGGGCCAGACGCGCTTGGGGAGTGCGCCGGGCGGCGCGAGACGCTATTCGGGAGCGGCGCGGTCAGCGCGCTCGGCCCCCGCGTCGGGGCGAGGAGGACGCGATGGAGCAGCGGAAGCTGGGGCAGCAGGGGCTCTCGGTCTCGGCCCTCGGGCTGGGCTGCATGGGCATGAGCGACTTCTACGGCGTGGCGGAGGAGCGGGAGTCGATCGCCACCCTCCACCGGGCGCTCGAGCTCGGAGTGACGCTCCTCGACACCGCCGACATGTACGGGCCGTTCAAGAACGAGGAGCTGGTCGGCCGGGCGATCCGGGACCGGCGCGACCGGGTGGTCCTGGCCACCAAGTTCGGGAACGAGCGACGCGCCGACGGCTCCTGGGTGGGGATCAACGGGAAGCCCGAGTACGTCCGGAAGGCCTGCGACGCGTCGCTCAAGCGGCTCGGGGTGGAGGTGATCGACCTCTACTACCAGCACCGCGTCGACGCGACGGTCCCCATCGAGGACACGGTGGGGGCGATGGCGGAGCTGGTCCGGGCGGGGAAGGTCCGCTTCCTCGGGCTCTCCGAGGCGGCGCCGGCCACCATCCGCCGCGCGCACGCGGTGCACCCCATCAGCGCCCTCCAGACCGAGTACTCGCTCTGGAGCCGTGACCCGGAGGACGAGATCCTCCCCACCGTCCGGAAGCTCGGGGTCGGCTTCGTCCCCTACAGCCCGCTCGGCCGCGGCTTCCTCACCGGGCGCTTCCGCAAGCTCGAGGACCTGCCGGAGGGCGACTACCGGCGGATGTCGCCCCGCTTCCAGGGCGAGAACTTCGGGAAGAACCTCGCGCTGGTGGGGCGGATCCAGCAGCTCGCGGCGGAGCGGAAGGTGAAGCCGTCCCAGCTCGCCCTCGCCTGGGTGATGGCGCAGGGCAAGGACGTCGTCCCCATCCCCGGCACGACCACCCGCGCCCACCTGGAGGAGAACGTGGCCGCGGCCGCGATCGCGCTCTCTCGCGAGGAGCTCGGCCGGATCGAGGCGGTGGCGCCGCGCGGGGCGGCGGCGGGAGATCGCTACCCGGCGGCGGGGATGGCGAACGTCAACCGGTAGCCGGCGCGCTCCGCGGGCCGCTCAGGGGCCGGGAGCGGCGGCCTCCGCGCTCCCCGTCAGCTCCTGCATGCGCAGGGCGAGGGCCGGGCCGATCGCCTCGTCCTCGTGCTTGAAGAAGACGAACGCGTCCGCCCAGGGCTGCGCCGCGATCCGCCGGGCCCAGGCCGCCAGCGCCGCGTCGTCGTAGCCCGGGCGGCGCAGGCGCAGGTAGCCGAACCGGGCGGTGGGGACGAGCGGGGTCTCGCCCTCCTCGTCGTCCGCCAGGCAGAGCGCGGCGCCGGCCTCGGCGAGGACGCGATACGTCTCCTCGTCGCGCCAGCTCGGGTGGCGGAACTCGAGCGCGGCGCGACCCCCCGCGGGCAGGAGCGCGAGGAGGGCGCGCAGGCGGCCCAGGTCCTTCCCGAGCGTGGGCGGGAGCTGGAAGAGGATCGGCCCGAGCGCCGGGCCGAGCTCGGCGGCGGCCCGGTAGAAGGTCCCGACCGCCTCGTCGACGCCCGCGAGCCGGAGGAGGTGGGTGATCCGCTGCGGCGCCTTGAGGGCGAGGGAGAAGCCGGGCTGGACCTGGGATCGCCACGCGGCGAGGGTGGCCGGCCGGGGCATCCGGTAGAAGGTGTTGTTCACCTCGACCGCCGGCAGGCGGGAGGCGTAGTGCGCGAGGAAGCCGGCGGAGGCGAGCTCGGGCGGGTAGAACCGGCCCTTCCAGGCGGGGTAGCTCCAGCCGCTCGTTCCAGCCAGGATCCGGACCATCCTCGCGCCCTACCCGGTACGGGGTCGCGGCGCCCGCCCGGAACGGGGACTCCCGGATCGGGGCAGGGCCGGGTCGCGCCGTGCCCACCGCCGTGGTTACCCTGGGTCGCGTGCCACGGCGAGCCCTTGCCGCCTCCCGGCGTCGCCCGCCCTCCCCGGCGGCGGCCCTCTCGCTCACGCTCCCGTACCGGCCGCCGCTGGACGCCGGCGCGCTGCTCGCCTTCCTGAGGGAGCGGGCCATCCCCGGCGTGGAACGGGTGGAGGACGGCGTCTACCGCCGCACGCACGGCTGGGAGGGCGGGACCGCGCTGGTCGAGGTGAGGCCGGTGGCAGGCGCGGCCGAGGCCCGGCTCGAGGTCGCGCCCCGCTCTCCGGCGGCGGACCTGGTCCCCCGCGCTCGCCGGCTGCTCGACCTCGACGCCGACCCGGCCGCGATCGCCTCGGCGCTGGCTGCCGACCCGGCGCTCCGGGCCTCGGTCCGGGCGCGCCCCGGGCTCCGGGTCCCGGGCGCCTGGGACGGGTTCGAGCTCGCCGTCCGGGCGATCCTCGGCCAGCAGATCTCGGTGCAGGCGGCGACCGCGCTCTCCGGCCGGCTCGTCCAGCTCTGCGGCCAGCCCCTCCCGGCGCCGGCAGGCGGGCTCACCCACCTGTTCCCCACGCCGGCCGCGCTCGCCGCCCTCGACCCGGGCCGCCTCCCGGTCCCGCGCGCCCGGGCCGCGGCCCTCATCGCGCTGGCGCGGGCGGTGGCCCGGGGCGAGGTGGACCTCCGGGGCCGCGCAGGCGGGCTCGAGGCGTCGGTGGCGGCCCTGCGGCAGCTACCCGGGATCGGGCCGTGGACCGCCCACTACGTGGCGATGCGGGCCCTGGGGGAGCGGGACGCGTTCCCCTCGGGGGACCTCGGGATCCGCAGGGCCCTGGGGGCCGGAGGGAAGGCCGCCACCGAAGCCGAGGCGCTCGAGCGCGCCGAGCGGTGGCGCCCCTGGCGCGCCTACGCCGCCATGCACCTCTGGGCGGGCCTGGCCGCGGGGCGGGCGAAGGCGGCCGCCGGCCCCGGGCGAGCTGCCCGGCGCGCGCGGCCAGTGGCCGCAGCGGGGCACGGCCGGCGCCG
>DATKAL010000165.1:0-4133 GCA_035498135.1 Anaeromyxobacter sp. | reverse complement strand
GCTCGGGCTCCTCGTCGCCCTGGTCGCCGGGGGGCGGGGGCTGGCGCGCCGGACCCTGCGCCCGTTCCGGGCCCTCGCCCCCGTCGCCGCCACCGGCGCGCTGGTGGCCGGCGGGCTCGTGGTCCGGAACACCGAGGACTGGCGCAAGGCGATCTTCGCCCTGATGCTCTTCTCGGTGGTGGTGGGTCTGCCCGAGGGGCTGATGGGCTTCGCCACCCGCTTCCTGGCGCGCGCCTTCAAGGTCGCCCCGCCGGCGTTGCCCCCCGCCGCCCCGCTCGACCAGGTGCTCCCCTCCCGCGCCGCCGACGGCGCCGCCCTCCTCGAGCTGCGCGACCTGCGCCGCCACTTCGGCGGGGTGAAGGCGGTGGACGGCCTCTCGCTCTCCGTCCGCGCCGGGAGCATCCACGGGCTCATCGGCCCGAACGGCTCGGGGAAGAGCACGGTGGTGAACGTGGTCTCCGGCCTCTACGCCCCGAGCGCCGGGGCGGTGCTCCTCCGGGGCGCGCCCGTCCCCGCCGGGAGCCTGCTCCGCTCGGCGCGCGCCGGCGTGGCCCGGACCTTCCAGAACCTGCAGCTCTTCGGCGGGATGACCGCCCTGGAGAACGTGATGGTGGCGCTCCGGGGCCGCTACCGCGTCCCGCTCCCCCTGGTGCTCGCCGGGCTGGGCCGGGCGGAGGAGCGGCGGGCCCAGGCCGACGCGCTCGCCCTCCTCGAGCTGGTCGGGCTCGCGGACCAGGCCCGCACCCCGGCCCGTGACCTCACCTACGGCGCGCAGCGCTTCCTGGAGATCGCCCGGGCCCTGGCGCGCCGGCCGGAGCTCCTGGTGCTCGACGAGCCGGCCGCCGGCCTCGCCCACCCCGACGTGGTGCGGCTGGTGGAGATCATCCGGCGGGTCCACCGGCGCGGGGTCACCATCGTGCTCATCGAGCACCACATGGACGTCGTCACCCAGCTCTGCGACGTGGTGACGGCGCTCGACGGGGGGCGGCTCATCGCCGAGGGAACGCCGGACGCGGTGAAGCGCCATCCGAAGGTGATCGAGGCCTACCTGGGGAGCGTCGAGGCGGCCGCGCCCGCGCCGGCCCAGCCGGCGGCGAGGAGCTAGGAGGCACTTGCGGATGCTCGTGGTCGAGGACCTGCACGCCGGCTACGGCCTCTCCGAGGTGCTCCAGGGCGCCTCGCTCGAGGTGAAGGCCGGCACGGTGGTGGCGCTCATCGGCGCGAACGGCGCGGGGAAGACCACCACCATGCGCGCCATCTCCGGGCTGCTCGCGCCCACCCGGGGACGGGTCCTCCTCGACGGCCGGCCGGTGGAGGGCCTGCCCGCCTCCCGGATCGCCCGGCTCGGGCTCGCCCACGCGCCCGAGGGACGCCAGGTGTTCGGCCCGCTCTCCACCGAGGACAACCTCCTCCTCGGCGCCTACCGCCGGCTCCCCCACCTCCTCGGCTTCCGCCGGCGGGCGGCGTCCGACCTGGCCCGGGTCTACGAGCTCTTCCCCCGCCTGGCGGAGCGGCGCGGCCAGCTCGCCGGCACGCTCTCCGGCGGCGAGCAGCAGATGCTCGCCATCGGCCGGGCCCTCATGGCCCGCCCCAAGGTGATGCTCCTCGACGAGCCGTCGATGGGGCTCGCCCCGGTGATCGTCCAGGAGGTCTTCCGGACCATCGCAAGGCTCAAGGCCGAGGGGATGACGATGCTCCTCGTGGAGCAGTTCGCCCGGACGGCGCTCGAGGTGGCCGACCGCGCCTACGTGATGGAGCGCGGCCGCATCGCCATCTCCGGGACCCCGGCCGAGCTGCGCCGGGACGAACGGGTGCTGGCCGCCTACCTCGGGTGAAGGCGGGGACCCCGCGAAGGGGGCGCTCGCCGGGCCGACCAGGGTTGGGGGTCGCCGAGGACTCGCTGGACGCTCGAGGCAGCCGGACAGCGCGAGGACATTGTCCGAATGTGAATGCGGGTCGTCCTTCTTGGCCGCGGGTAGCGATACGTCCCACTCGGGCCATCCTCTGAAGAGGAGGTGCCCCGATGCGCCCGGGCGGTAACAGTCCGCGCGGAATGGCCGCTCGCCCGCCGCGCCTGCTCGACCCCGACGCCCAGGACGCACTTGTGCGGCTGCGGCGCCTCCTGGCGGGGTGCGCCGACGTGGAGGAGACGGTCACCTTCTCCAACCCAACCTTCAAGGCCGGCGGCAAGGCGTTCGCCGTGCTCGATCACTACCGCGGCGCGGGGTGCCTGTGGCTGCGGGTCGAGCTCGCCGAGCGGGACCGCCTCCTGTCGCAGGAGGGTTGGTTCGAGTCCCCCTACGATCCCCGGCGATCCGCGCTCTGCGTCCGCCTCGACTCCGTCGACTGGCGCCGGCTCCCGCCGCTCCTCGAGGCGAGCCGGCTGACCGCGCTGGGTGCACGGCCGAGGCCGGCGGGCGCTGGCAGCCCTCGCGCGGAGCGGCCGCAGACCGCGCTCGTCGCACGCCGAGCGCGGCGAGCGCCTCGCGTCGCCGGGCGTTGAGCGCCGGCGGCTCGAGCGAAGCGCCCTGACTCCAAGGACGCGGCGGCGCCGCCCCGCCTGCCGCCTCACCGCGGGTCGCCCCTCTCGGCCCCCCCGCGCCCCGCCGCAGTCCGCGGTCCCCCTCGCCCGGTTGCCCATCTCCCCGCCCGCCCGTATGATCGCCACGTGGTCCTCTCGCTCGCGAGCGCTCGTCGATTCCGCAGCCCCCGGTCCCGGTCTGGGCACCGGGCGGGCCGCTAGCGCGAGCGCGCGTCGACCTCCCCGCACCTTCGAGATCGCCCGGGCCAGGAACGGGGGGACCCCTCTCCCGTGAGCCCCGCTCCCGCGCCGTCCCGCCCTCCGGCGGGCGCCGCCGACCCTTGCCCGAGGTCTCGAAGCCATGTCTCCCCCTCCTGTCCTCTCCGCGGACGCCCTCCGGCGCGCCCTCTCCGTCCGCGATCTCGCCGATCCGTCCCAGGGCCCGCACGCCGTCCAGCTCCTCCTCGACGCCATGGTCCAGGCGCTCGCCCGGGCCTGGCGCTGCCCGGTGGTGGTCGAGCGCGCCGCCCCGATCATCCCGGCGGCCGACAACTACGACCGGCTCCACTACCCGCCCGACGGCGCCGCCCGCGACGCCCGCTACACGCGCTGGGTCTCGCCCGCCGAGGTGCTCCGCACCCAGACCTCGGCCATGATCCCGCCGCTCCTCCGGCGGCTCGCCGCTCGCCCGCTCGACGACGTGCTCCTCGCCTGCCCCGGCCTCGTCTACCGGCGCGATGCCATCGATCGGCTCCACACCGGCGAGCCCCACCAGGTGGACCTCTGGCGGATCCGGCGGGGCCCGCCCCTCGGCGTCCCCGATCTGGCCGGGATGATCGCCCTGGTCACCCGGGCGGCGACCCCTGGCCTGACGGTCTCGGTGACGCCCTCCGCCCACCCGTACACGGTCGAGGGGCGCCAGATCGACCTCCGGGTCCGGGGGGAGTGGGTGGAGATCGGCGAGTGCGGCCTGGCCCTCCCCGCGCTCCTCGCCGAGGCCGGGCTGCCGCCCGGGACGACCGGGCTCGCCATGGGGCTCGGCCTCGACCGGCTGGTGATGGTCGCCGAGGGGATCGACGACATCCGCCTCCTCCGCGCCGAAGACCCGCGGATCGCCTCCCAGATGCTCGACCTCGCCCCCTACCGTCCCGTCTCCCGCCACCCGCCGGTGCGCCGTGACCTCTCCCTCGCGGTTCCGGCCGCCGCCGGCCCGGAGGAGCTCGGCGACCGGGTGCGCGAGGCGCTGGGCGACCGGGCTGGCGTGGTGGAGGCGATCGAGCTCCTCTCCGAGACTCCGGCCGCGGCCTTGCCCCCGCCGGCGCAGGCGCGCCTCGGGATCCTCCCCGGCCAGAAGAACGTCCTCCTCCGGCTGGTCCTCCGCGCGCCGGACCGGACCCTCGCCGACGCCGAGGCGAACGGGCTCCGCGACGCGGTCTACGCCGCGCTCCACCAGGGCACGGTCCACGCCTGGGCGAGCGGCGCGCCGCCCGCCATGGCGACCCTACGCCCCGGCGGCGGGGACCCCGCCCGCGCCGGTGCGGGCCTCCCGGTGGCGATCGGCCCAGGCGGCCCATGGGAGGATCACCGCCCAGCCGACCAGGGTGACCACGGC
>DATKAL010000164.1:0-2991 GCA_035498135.1 Anaeromyxobacter sp. | reverse complement strand
GAGGTGACCGGGGAGATCGCGCTCCCGGTGGCCCAGGCGGTCTACGCCGGCGAGGTGCCAGAGCCGCTCGCGCCCGGCCACGCCGCCCGGATCTTCACCGGTGCCACCCTGCCTCCGGGCGCCGACGCGGTGGTGCGGGAGGAGGCCGTGGCGATCGAGGGCGGTTCGGCCCGCTTCCGCGCCCCTGCCCATCCCGCCGAGAACGTGCGCCTCGCGGGCGAGGACGTGGCCGAAGGCGACGAGGCGCTCCCGGCGGGCGTCCGGATCGGGGCCCGCCAGGCGGCCCTCCTCGCCGCGGTGGGGGCGGGCACGGTGCGGGTCCGGCGGCGGCTCCGGGTGGCGGTCGTCTCCACCGGCGACGAGCTGCTCTCCGGCCGGCTCCCGGACTCGAACGGCGAGGCGGTGGCGGCGGTGGCGCGGGCGGCCGGGGCGGAGGTGCGCCGGTCGAGCGCCGGGGACCGGCTCGAGGCGCTGGCGGCCGCGCTCGCGGAGGCGCTCCGCGGGGCGGACGCGGTGGTCACGATCGGCGGCGTGTCGGTCGGCTCCCGCGACCTGGTGCCCGCCGCCCTGGAGCGGCTGGGCGCGGAGACGCGGGTCCACGGCGTCCCCATGAAGCCGGGCAAGCCGTTCCTCTTCGCCCTGGCCGGTGGCCGGCCGGTGCTCGGGCTCCCGGGGAGCCCCTCCGCCTGCCTGGCGGCCCTGGAGGTGTTCGCGCGCCCCGCCCTCCTCGCCCTCGCCGGCGCGGCCCGGATCGGTCGACCGGCGGTGCCGCTCCACCTGGCGGAGCCGGCCCACGGCAAGCCGGGGCGGGCCCGGCTGCTCTGGGCGCGCCTCGACCCCGACGGCCGGGCCCGCCCGCTGGGCCGCGACACGGCGCAGGTGCGGGGCCCCGCCCTCGCCGACGTGCTCCTCTGCATCCCGGAGGACGCCGGCGATCTCCCGGCCGGAGCGGAGGTGGCCGCGTGGCTGCTCGCCGACGACGCCGCCTAGCCCCCATCGTCGCCGTCTCCGGGCCGAGCGGGGCGGGGAAGACCCGGCTCCTCGCGAGGCTCGTGCCCGAGCTCGCCGGGCGCGGGCTCCGGGTGGGCTTCCTCAAGCACACCGGCCACCGGCACGCGCTCGACACGCCCGGCAAGGACACCGAGGTGGTGCGGCGCGCCGGGGCGGTGGCGGCGGCCATCGAGGGGCCGGAGGCGCTCGCCTACTTCGGGCCGCCTGCCGGCGGCGTCCGGGCGCTGGCGCGGCTCCTCCCGCCGGTCGACCTGGTCCTGGCGGAGGGCTGGAAGGCCGAGCCGCTGCCCAGGATCGAGGTCCACCGGCGGCGCGTCGACCGCGCCTTCCTCTGCGCCCGGGACCGGCGCGTCTTCGCGGTGGTGACGGACGAGCCGCCTCCCGGGGCCGTCCGGGCCCTGGGGCCGGAGGAGGTGGTGGCCCTGGCGGACCTCCTATGCGCCCGGCTCGGCCTGTCGCCCTCGCGCGGCCGCCGGCGCGCCGCGTCAGGCGCGCGCTCGACGGCCGGCCGCCGCCGGCCGCGTCAACGTCCTGGCGCGCGCTCGTAACCGCCCGTCGGGCCGGCCCGATCCGCGCGGCACCGCTCTTGCTCCGGGAGCTCCCGTGGCCCGGATCTCCCTCTGCCTGATCGCCCGGAACGAGGAGCGCTTCCTGCCGGGCTGCCTCGCCTCGGTCCGCGGCGTCGTGGACGAGATCGTGCTCGTCGACACCGGGTCCACCGACCGGACCCGCGAGCTGGCCCGGGCGGCGGGCGCGACCGTCCTCGACCGCCCCTGGGACGACGACTTCGCCGCCCCGCGGAACCTGGCGGCGGCCCACGCCAGGGGCGCCTGGATCCTCCAGCTCGACGCCGACGAGCGGCTCGCCCAGGGGGGAGGGCGGGCGGTGCGGCGCGCCCTCGCCGGGGCGAGGTTCGACGTGGGGCTGGTCCGCTGCCACAACGCCGACGCCCCCGAGGCGCCGGAGCGGGAGGTGCTCTCCGGGGCGCGCCGCGTCGGAGCGCCCGGGCTCATCCCGCGCCTGCTCCGGCGCACGCCGGACCTGCGCTGGGAAGGCTGCATCCACGAGAGCGTCCTCGAGTGGGCGGGCCGGCGCGGGAACCGCATCGTCCCTGTGGAGGTCGACCTCGTCCACCTCGGCTACTGCGCCGACGTCTGGAGCGCGCGCGACAAGCGGGCCCGGAACCTGGCTCTGCTCCACCGCCGGGCGGCGCGGGAGCCGGGCAACCCGGTGGCGCTCGGCTACCTGGCCGCCGAGCTGCTCTCCGACGGCCAGGTGGACGAGGCCGCCCGGGTGGCGGAGGAGGGCTGGGCGGGCGTGCCCCGCGAGCCCGCCCACCGCTCCATCCGGCGGCTCGCGGTGGTGCGGGGTGCGGCCGCGGTGCGCCGCTCGCGGCCCGCCGAGGCGCTCGAGTCCGCGGCGCTGGCCGAGGCGCGCGAGGGCCCCAACCCGGACCTGGCCTTCGTCCGCGGCTGCGCCCACGAGCTGCTCGCCAGCGCGGCGGCCGGCCCGGAGCGGGCGGCGGCGCTCGGCGAGGCGGAGCGGGCCTACCGGGAGGCGCTGCCGCTCCTCGATCGCAGCGGGGTCGAGCAGGTGATGTACGCCTCGCGGGCGGGAGCGCTCCTCCGGCTGGGCGCGGTGGTGCTCGCCGCGGGGCGGCCGGCCGAGGCGCAGGAGGCCTTCCTCGCTGCGCGCGCCGCGGGGGCCGACGGGCGGGCGACGCTCGGGGTGGCCGAGGCCCTGCTGGCGCTGGGGCGCCCGGGGGAGGCGCTCCGGGAGGTCGAGCCGATCCTCGCTCAGGGGCCGGACGGCTGGGCCCTGGCGGCCCGGGCGGCGGAGGCGCTCGGGGCGGCGGCGGACGCGCGGGCCTTCCGGGCCGAGGCCGAGCGCCGCGCCAGGGCCCGGAACGAAAAGGAGGCGGCACCCGGGGGTGCCACCTCCTGACGACGCAGACGGGGTGGAGAGTCGCCCCGCCGGTCA
>DATKAL010000163.1:0-3176 GCA_035498135.1 Anaeromyxobacter sp. | reverse complement strand
TCACCCGGACCTTCTTCGTGCACGGGCACGGCGGCAGCCTCGACGATCGGGCCAGCCGGGCCCTGGCCGACGAGCTCCGCCGGGCCGGCTCCGAGGTCGCCCTCCATTCCATCACCAGCGAGCGCGACGAGCGCGAGGCGGTGCGCGCGGGGCTGGCCGACGCCGCCCGCTGGGCCCCGGTCACCTGGATCGACCACGAGCCGTACACGAATTGTGAAGCCATCGCCGCCCAGGGGTGGCGGGCCGGCGGGGCCTTCGGCATCCGCGACCTCCTGGTCACCGCCGGCATCCGCTGGATCTGGGCCGCGGGGGACGAGGGGAGGGGGACCCCCCGCATCGAGAACCTGCTGGGCGGGCGGCCGGACGAGGCGCGGGCGGCGGTCGCTCCCTTCCCCTTCGACGAGCGGCTCTGGACGTTCCGGTCGTCGATGTTCTTCGCGGCCCCCGAGGTCCTGGGCGAGGCACTCTCGCACCGGAGCCTGGAGGCGCTCGAGGAGGAGCGCGGGCTCTTCGTCGCCCACACCTACCTGGGCCCCTCGGTTCACACCACCCACACGCCCGACCACCTCGCCCGGCTGGCGATACGCGCCGGAGCGGGCGGGGGGCTGGTCATCGCACCGGCCCTGGACGCGGGGCTCGAGCGGATCGCGGATCGCGTGCGCGCCGGGCGGCTCGCGTCCCTCACCTGGGCGGAGGCGGGCGACCGGCTCCGGGCCCTGGGCGACGTCGAGGTGGTGTACCGGCCCGACGGCGCCGCCGAGATCCGGAACCTGGGGCCGACGCCGATCGCCGGCCTCACCCTGTCGATCCCGGTGTCCCCCGAGGTGGAGCTGTTCGTGGACGGCATACCCCCGCTCGGCCGGGAGGACGCCGCGGACTCCGCCCGCGTCTGGTTCGACCTCCCGGCCGGCGGCCGGGCCGTGCTCCGGGCCTACGAGCGGCTCGCCCCCTTGCCGTTCCTCCCGTACCCGTGATGTGGGAGTTCGCGTGATCCGGCCCCTGGTCGAAGCCGATCTCCCCGCCCTCGCCTCCGGGCTCGCCGAGCTGCCGCTCATGCAGCGCTATGGCCGATCCGCCCGCCAGCTGGAGACGGTGCTCTCGTCCGCCTTCGGCCGGGGTGACGGACTCCTCGTTGCCGAGGAGAGCGGTGGGCCCGCCGGCGTGGCCTGGTTCCTCACCTCGGGCACCCTGGCCCTGGGGGGGTACCTCAGGCTCCTGGCGGTGCTCGGGCCGTTCCAGGGGCGCGGCCTGGGGGCGGCCCTCCTCGCCGCCTACGAGGCGGAGACCGCCCGGGAGAGCGCCCACTCGTTCCTTCTCGCCTCGGTCGGCAACGCGGGCGCGCGGCGCTTCTACGAGCGGCTCGGCTATCGCCGGGTGGGCGTCCTGCCCTCGCTGGTGGTGGCCGGGGAGGACGAGGCGCTCTACTGGAAGCGGCTCCGCTGAGGCTACTCGCAGCGCGCGCCGTTCCGGGCGCAGTCGTCGAACTCGCACCGGCAGGTGATGGTCGTACCGCCGACGCTGGTCGTCCAGCCTTCCCTGGCGCAATCGCCGAAGAGGCAGGCGGTGCGCGCGAACTCGCCGTCGGCGGCGGAGGTCCACCCGTGCTTCCAGCAGTCGCCGAACTCGCACCGCACCTCGACCGCGGCGCCGCTGTCGAGCCGGGTGACCCAGCCGTCCTTGAAGCACTTCCCGAAGACACAGCGGGTCTCGCTCTTCGTGCCGTCGGGCGCCACGGTCGTCCAGCCGTTCCCGGCGCAGTCGTCGAACGCGCAGCGGGTGCTCGCCTCGCCCCCGGAGGTGGCGCTGGTCCAGCCGTGCTTCAGGCAGTCGGAGAAGGCGCACCGGCCGGCCATGGGCGTGGCCGCGTGATAGGCGTCCCGCAGGATCGCGGCCGGGCCGCCGCCGAGGCTCTCCGTGCTCTCGGTGATGATCCGGCCGTGGACCTCGACGGCCGTCTCCGGCCCGGCCTCGTGGTGCGCGCAGCCGGGCAAGAGGACGAGCAGGCCGGCGAGCAGGTGACGGTGGCGCATGCCGACCGCAGGCTAGCACCTCCCGTCCCGCCGGGCGGGAGAGATCAGCCCGCGGCCGCCCACTCCCTGGCCGCGTCGACGGCGTCGAGGAGCGCCACCGGCCGAGCGTCGTCACCATGGATCTGGGTTCACTCGCCGCTCAGATGGGCACCACCATCCGAGAGAGCGGCTCGCCCCCACCCTCCGTCGGAGCGGTGCGTCATGGTCAGCCGGTCCGCAGCACCGTGCCGGCGCTGCCGGGCTGGAGCACCGCGCGGGTGAGGTCGCCCGGCGACAGCTTTCCCAGGATGACGACCGACCTCGCCCCACCCTGGAGCACCGCAAACGACTCCTCCAGCTTGGGGATCATGCCGCCCGAGATGACCCCATCGGCGACCAGCCGCTCGAACTCCGCCCGGGTGATGACCGGTATCCGGCTCGCGGGGTCCTCCACGTCCCGGAGCACCCCCGGCGTCGAGGTCACGAGCACCAGCGCGTCGGCCCGCAGGGCGCCGGCCAGCTGGCTCGCCACGGTGTCGCCGTTGATGTTCAGCGGCTGCCCCTGCTCGTCGCAGCCGAGGCAGGCGATGACCGGCACGTAGCGCCGCTCGAACAGGTCGCCCAGGAGCGGGAGGTTGAAGCCGGTCACGTCACCGACCAGCCCCAGGTCCACCGGCTCGGGCCCGGCCCCCTGCATGACCCGGGGCGGCCGCCGCCGGGCCTGGACCGCGTGGCCGCTCGCGCCGTGCAGCCCGACCCCCATCACCCCGCGCGCCAGGAGGCGCCCGCACAGGTCCACGTTGAGCTGCCCGGCGACCACGTACTTCATCACCTCCAGGGTCTCCGGGTCGGTGAAGCGCTGGCCGGCGATCTGGCGGGGCTCGATCCCGAGCCGCTTCTGCAGGGCGCTCGCCTGCGGCCCGCCGCCGTGGACGATGGCGACGCGGTGGAAGCCGTCCACCAGCTCGCGCAGGTCCTGGGCGATGAGGTCGAGCTCGGGCGACCGGACGATCTCGCCGCCCAGCTTCAGCACGATGGTCTTGATCATGGGCCTCACCGCCGCTGGAACGCCGCCACGATCCATGCGCCCAGGTGGCCGAGGGTCGGGTGGAGCCGGAAGATGAGCCCCTGGACCGCCCGCCGCCTCCGCCCCTTCGAGCGAGCGGC
>DATKAL010000162.1:0-6741 GCA_035498135.1 Anaeromyxobacter sp. | reverse complement strand
GGAAGAAGTCCTTCTCCCGGGCGCGCGGCGCGGCCTCGAGGAGCGCCTTGCGCAGGAGCTCGTCGGCCGCGTTCGCCGCGGGCTTCGCCGGCGCGCCCGGCCCCGGGGTGGCCGGCGGACCGTGGGGGGGGGCGCCGTGCGCCGGGCCGGCGAACGGGCCGATCCCCATGTTGCGCATCGCCTGCTGGAGGAGGCGCTGCCGCCGGGCGCGGGCCTCGGCCGGATCGCTCCGCTTCCCCGGCGCGGGCGCCGGGCCCGGGGCCGGCGGCGGAGGGGGTGCGGTCGCCGGCACGGGCGCCGCGGCGGCGGGAGGCTCCTCCGCCGGCTCGAGCCCGATCTCGAGCCCGGCCAGGGTGTCCCCCGAGGGCGTGGCCCGCTCCGACGCCGGCAGGGCCAGGCCGAGGAGCAGGAGGGTGGCGAGGATCGCCCGGGCGCGCTCCGGCCCGATCTCGCCGCCGGAGAAGAACGCGTCCAGCGTGACCGGCGCGAGGAGCCGCGAGACGAGCGTCCGCTCGGGCGCGGTCCAGCGGAAGGCGGGCTCGACCTCGGCGTAGCCCGAGGCGAGCCGGATCCCGCCGTTCGCCACCGGCTGGAGCGCCGAGACCACCAGGGCGCCCGCCTGCGGCCGCTCCAGGGAGTCGACGATGGTCCGGAGCGGCGACAGGAGGGGCCCCTTCGTCCAGGCGGGCATGGGCGCGGCCAGGTCGAAGTGGTAGGACCCGCCGGGCAGGTCGGCGATCAGGCCGAAGTAGCCGGCCTGCTGCTCGGCCAGCGCGCGGTCGACGTCGGCCTGCGACACCGCCCCCATCTCCACCAGGAGCTCGCCCTGCGGCCGGCCGGACTCGGCCATGGCCGCGAGGCTGCGGGAGAGCGCGTCGATGTCGATGAGCCCGGCCTGGAGGAGGATCTGCCCGAGCGGCCGGATCCCGGCCACCACCTGGACGGCCACCGGCCGCCCGTCGCGCAGCCAGACCCGGGAGGTGCCGCCGCCGTGCTCGACGGCCAGCACCCCGCTCGCGCGGAGGTTCAGGGCCTCGAGCAGGATCGCGGCCAGAGGCGTCCGCGCGAGGTCCCCAGGCTCGTGCAGGAAGCTCATCGGCCCTGCATTCTACCCGCGGTCGCGCCGCTTTTCGAATTGACCCCGGCGCGCCCGCGCCTCACATTCGGGCGGGGAGGGGCGGCCGGGGGGCGGCCGGGCCACCGGGGGGCGCGCGGATGGGCGGCATCGGGATCGTGAGCAACCCGCTGGCGCGGCGGAACCGCGGCCGCCCGGGGGTGGCGCGCGCCCTCCGCGAGCGGCTGGGGGACGACGGCGAGGTGATCGACGCCTCGACCCCGGACGAGCTGGTCCGGGCGCTGGAGCGGTTCCGGGCGGCCGGGATCGACGTCCTGGGGGTGAACGGCGGGGACGGGACCGGCCACGTGGTCCTCACCGCCCTGGCCGAGGCCTTCGCGGGCGCGCCCCTCCCGCGCCTGCTCCTCCTGCGCGGTGGCGCCATGAACACGGTGGCTCACGGCCACGGGATCGGCGGGTCGCCGGAGCGGATCCTGCGCGAGGTCCTGATCCGCCGGCGCCACGGGTTCGCGCTCCGGACGGTGGAGCGCGACCTCCTCCGCATCGAGGGGGACCGGGGCCCTCCGCGGCTGGGCTTCATCTTCGGCACCGGCGTGGTGGTGACCTTCCTCGAGGCCTACTACGCCACCGGCCGACCCTCCCCGCTGGTGGCGGCGGCCCTGGTGCTGCGGGCGATGGGCTCCGCCCTGGTGGGCGGGAGCTTCGCCGCCGCCCTGGCCCGCCGCGCACCCCTCCGCGTCGCCACCGACGGGGAGGAGTGGCCGGACGGGAGCTACCTCACCCTGCTCGCGGGCTCGACCCCGGACCTGGGACTGGGCTTCAAGGTGTTCCACCGCTGCGGCGAGCAGCCGGGGTTCTTCCACGCGGTGGGGGTGACCGCGAGCGTGGCCCAGGTGGCGCTCGCCGTTCCGCGCATCCACGCCGGGCGCCCCTGGCGCCGCCGGCACGCCCTCGACGAGGTGGCGCGGGACCTCCTGGTGGAGGGCGAGCGGCCGCGGTTCACCATCGACGGCGACCTCTACGCGGCGGAGGAGCGGGTCCGGGTGACCACCGGCCCGGCCCTCGAGCTCGTGATCCCCTGAGGGGAGCGCATGCCGCAGCCGGACGCGCTCGACCCCGCCCCCCTCAGCGGGTAACCTTCGGGTGAACCATGCGGCAGACCCACGCCGGGACGAGCGACGTCGGACGGAAGCGGACCCACAACGAGGACGCCTTCCTCCTCCTGCCCGAGGAGCAGCTCTACTGCGTGGCCGACGGGATGGGCGGGCACGCCTCGGGCGAGGTGGCCGCCCGGATCGCCGTGGAGGAGATGGCCGAGTTCTTCCGCCTCACCGGCCGCGACGAGGACGCCACCTGGCCGTTCAAGCCGGACCCGGCCCGCGGCCCCGACGAGAACCGGCTCCTCACCGCCGTCAAGCTCGCCAACCTGAGCATCCACGAGCGGGCCCAGGCGGACGAGCGGCTCCACGGGATGGGGACCACCCTGGTGGCGGTCTCCTTCCCGCGCGAGGGCCGGGCGGTCCTGATCGGCCACGTGGGCGACAGCCGCGCCTACCTGCTCCGGCAGGGGAAGGCCCGCCAGCTCACCGAGGACCACTCGCTCCTCAACGACTACCGGAAGACTCGCGCCCTCACCCCCGAGGAGATCGAGGCCTTCCCGCACAAGAACGTGATCGTGCGGGCCCTGGGGATGAAGCCGGCGGTGGAGGTGGACCTGCGCCGCGAGGAGCTGCAGGAGGGCGACGTGATCCTGCTCTGCTCGGACGGCCTCTCGGGGATGGTGCCGGACGAGCGGATCGCCGAGCTCGTGCGCGGCGCCCGGGGCGATCTCCGCCGGGCGGCGCAGGCCCTGGTGGACGCCGCCAACGAGGCGGGGGGCGTGGACAACGTCACCTGCGTGCTGGTGCAGGTGCAGTAGGCTCGCCCGGATCGCGGACCCGGAGCTCCCCGGCGGCGATCGCGTCCTCCACCCGCTCCCCCGGGGCGACCCGGGTCCCCTCCCAGACCACGGCCCGCCGCACCGCCGCGCCCGCCCCGATCCGCGCCCCCGCGCCGATCACCGCCTGGGGGCCGACCTCGGCGCCGGCGGCGATCTCGGCCCCCGCCTGGATCAGCGCCGGGCCGGCGAGCCGGGCGCCGGGCGCGATCCGGGCCGAGGGCGCGGCGCGCACCCCGGGCGCGAGCTCCGCGGCGCCGGCGAAGGGATCCGCCCCGCGGAAGCGGCCGGGGGGGAGGCGCCCGGCGAGGAGGTCCCGCGAGGCGGCCAGATAGCGGCCGGGCGTGCCGAGGTCGTTCCAGTAGCCGCTCGCCACGTGCCCCCGGACCTGCCCCCCGGCCATCAGGGCCGGGTAGACGTGGCGGTTCACGTCGCGCTCGAAGGGCTCGGCCGGCACCTCGGCGAGGAGGGCGGGCGAGAGGACGTGCACGCCGGAGAAGTGCCAGGGCGAGAGGCCGTCTCCGCCCGGGCCGAAGGCGCCGGCGATCCGCCGCACCGCCCCGCCGGCGTCCACCTCCACCGCCGCGTAGCGCTCCCCGGCGGGCATGGGGAGGAGCACCATGGTGGCGAGGGCCCCGGAGGCGCGGTGGGCGGCGAGCGCCGCGCCGAGGTCCACGTCGAAGAGCACGTCGCCGTTGAGGACCAGCAGCGCCCCGGCGCCGGCGAGGAGCGGCGCGGCCTCCCGCAGGGCTCCGCCGGTGCCGGCGATGACCGGCTCCCGCGACACCGCCAGCTCGAGGCCGAGGCCGGCGGCGGCCGCCTGGGCGGCGGCGGCCATCTCCTCCGGCAGGTGGTGCACGTTGACCACCGCGCGCCGCACCCCGGCGCCCCGGAGGAGCGCGAGCGACCAGCGGATGAGGGGGACGCCGCCCACCGGCACGGCCGGCTTCGGGACCCGGCCGGTGAGGGGCCTCAGCCGGGTACCCAGGCCGGCGCAGAGGACCATCCCGGCGACGTCGCCCATGGTAGACGCGAGTGTAGCCGATGCGCACCGCCGCGCGCCTTCGCCTCGTCTACCTCCTGTACTACGCGAACGTCGGCGCGTTCCTCCCCTACTTCGCCGCCTACCTGCGCGGGCTGGGCTGGAGCGGCGAGCGGATCGGGGCGGTGCAGATGCTCCCCTCGCTGCTCGGACCGGCGGTCGCCATGGCCTGGGCCGCCTGGGCCGACCGCCACGCAGGGCCGGCCCGCGCCCTGCGCCTGGCCTCGGCCTGGGTGGCCGGCTGGGCCTGCCTCCTCCCGTTCGGGCGCACGCCGCTCGCGGTGGGGGGCACGATCCTCCTCATGGCCCTCGCCGACCGGGCCCTGGTGCCGCTCGTGGACGCGATCACCCTCGAGCACTGCCGGGCCCGACCGGGGGCGACCTACGCCCGGATCCGGCTCTTCGGGTCGCTCGGCTTCGTGGCCGCCTCCCTGGCGGTGGGGAGGGCCCTCACGATGCGCGGGAACCGCCCCGGCGATCCCCTCGTCCCCTTCGCCGCGGCCGCCTGCATCGTCGGCTGCGCCCTGGGCACCCGCCGCCTGCCGCCCGCCGCCCCGCTCCCCCTGGGCGCGCGCCCCGGCCCGGCCGATCTCCTGCGCCTGCTCGGCGATCGCCGCCTCCTCGTCCTCCTCGCCGCCTGCGCCGTCCACTGGGCGGCGCTCGCCCCTTATCACCTCCTCTTCGGCGTGTTCGTCCGCGATCGGGGCCTCCCCGCCGACGTGACCGGGCTGGGGATGGCCGCCGGGGTCGTGGCCGAGATCGCCGCCCTCCTCGTCTTCCCCCGCCTCCAGGCACGGCTCCCCCTCCGGGCCCTCTTCACCGCCTCGTTCCTCGCCTCGGCGCTCCGCTGGGGGCTCCTCTCCCGGGCCGGCGGCCCGGCCGAGATCGTGCTGCTCCAGCTCCTGCACGGGGCGAGCTTCGGGCTGTTCTGGGGGAGCGCCACCGCGGCCCTCCTGGACCTCGTCCCCGCCCCGCTGCGTACGACCGGGCAGGCGCTCTTCTCCGCGATCGTCTTCGGCGCCGGAAACGCCGCGGGGTACGCGCTCGCCGGCCTCGGATACGACCGCTTCGGCGCCGTGGCCCCGCTGTACGGTCTGGCGGCGGCGGTGGAGGTGATCCTGGCGGCGGCCGGGCTGGCGGCGCTCGGCTGGCGACGCGAGCGGTAGGCTCGCGGGCGGGCGGTGGGACGGTCCCCCGCGGCCGGGCTCGGGAGAGCCCGTTCCGGTCGTATCCACGGACGGAGCCCGGGGCCCTGCGACAAAGCGCCCATCTCCGCGTCAGGGGAGCGCAGGACACCCGCGTCGGCTGCTGGGATTCTCTTCACCCGATTGCGACCAGCTGACGCACCCGAATTCGGGCACTTGACGCAACGTGACCCCGCAATGGTTGCGGTACCGCGCCAAAGTGGACCGGAATCAGCCAATTCTTTTGATCTACGACAAGATACCGCGCAAGATTGTGCCTCTACCCCCTACCGTCCGCGCAGAGCTTGCTGTAGTCTTCCCGGCCGTAGCTCCCCGGAACTGGATGTGTGCGCCCGCCGACAGGCGGGCGTGGTTTCGGCGGTCGCACTGCACTTTCGAGCGATGACCGGCCCCCCGGCCCTCCAAGGAGAGTCCCACATGGCGGAAGCGGCACGCAGCAACCTCAAGGAAGTGCGGGCCAACAAGTCCGCGCACGAGCTCCTCGAGTCGCCGGACTTCAAGGCGCTCGTGGCCAAGCGCTGGAGCGTGAGCCTCCTTCTCCTCGCGCTCCTGTTCGTGAGCTACTACGGCTACATCCTGCTGATCGCCGCCAACAAGGCGATGGTCTCCCAGAAGGTCGGCGAGGTCACCACCCTGGCCATCCCGCTGGGCGTGTTCGTGATCGTGTTCGCCTGGATCCTGACCGCCCTCTACATCATCTGGGCGAACAAGTCCTACGACCCCGAGGTGGAGCGCCTCAAGGGTCAGCTCAAGCACTAGCCCGGGAGACCTGACCACATGAACCTCGGCGCTCTCCAGCAGCTGCTCCTCGGCCAGGCCGCCCCCGCCACCACCTCCCTCGGCAGGCCCACCGTCGAGTCGATCGGGTTCTTCTTCCTGATCGTGGCGGTGACCCTCGTCATCACCTACTGGGCCGCGAAGCGGACCAAGACCTCGAAGGAGTTCTACGCGGCCGGCCGCAGCGTCTCCGCGATCCAGAACGGCTTCGCCCTCGCCGGCGACTACATGTCCGCCGCCTCGTTCCTCGGCATCTCCGGCATGGTGGCCCTCAAGGGCTACGACGGCATGATCTACGCCACCGGCTGGCTGGTCGGCTGGCCGGCCCTGATGTTCCTCATCGCCGAGCCGCTCCGGAACCTCGGGAAGTTCACCTTCGCGGACGTGGTGGCCTTCCGGCTCCGCCAGAAGCCGGTCCGGATCGCGGCCGCCATCGGCGGCATCCTCACCGTGCTCACCTACACCATCGCCCAGATGGTCGGCTCGGGCTCGCTCATCAAGCTGATGTTCGGGCTCCAGTACGAGTACGCCGAGATCATCGTGGGCGTGGTCATGCTCGCCTACGTGCTCTTCGGCGGCATGATCGCCACCACCTGGGTGCAGATCATCAAGGCGGGACTTCTGCTGTTCGGCTCGACGGTGATGGCGCTGCTGGTGCTCTCCCGGTTCGGGTTCAACTTCAACGCGCTGATCGCCAAGGCGATCG
>DATKAL010000161.1:0-2750 GCA_035498135.1 Anaeromyxobacter sp. | reverse complement strand
CGTAGACGGCCCGCGGGCCGATGGGGTTCACGTGGCCCCAGTAGGACTCGCGCTGCGGGTGCTCGAGGGGATCCCCGTAGACCTCCGAGGTGGAGGAGAGGACGAAGGGGGCCCCCGCCCGCCGCGCCAGCCGGAGCGCGTTCTCCACGCCGATCGAGCCGACGTGCAGGGTCTCGAAGGGATGCTTCAGGTAGTCGATGGGAGAGGCGGGGGAGGCGAAGTCGAGCACCGCGTCGACGGCGCCCGTGATCCGGTCGAGCGGCGTGCAGATGTCGGCCTCGAGGAGGTCGAAGCGGGGCTCGCGGGCGAGGTGCTCCAGGTTCCGCAGCGTGCCGGTGACGAGGTTGTCCACCCCGGTGACCCGCCAGCCCTCGGCGAGGCAGCGGTCGACGAGGTGGCTGCCGATGAACCCGGCGGCGCCGAGGACGACTGCCCTTTTCTCGCTCATGGCTTCCGGTTCAGTCCTTCGTGCCCACGTCTTCGAGCGTGAGCTGGCCGGGGAGCGCCCCACGGTACTTCTCGAGCACCAGATCGATGCCCTGCCGGATGTACTCGGCCACGGGAACGCGGGTGCGCTCGTGGAGGAGCTTCAGCCGCTCGTTCTGCTCGGGCGTGATGTATACGGTGGTCGAGATCTTCTTGCGGGCCATGGGTGCCCCGGGGTCGTACCCTGGGCCGAAGCTATGTGACCGTTGATATAGTGTCAAATACGGTCACGCCGGCTTGAGCCGCCCTCCCGGCGGGGGCTACAATTCGTCGTTCTCGTTCCCGCCGAGGTCTCCCGAATGCGAACGCTGCTCGTCCCCGCCGCCCTGCTCGCCCTCTCCTGCGCCGGCGCGTCCAAGCCGCTGCAGACCGCGCTCCAGGCGGGGCCGGCCATTCCCACGGCCGCCGTGCCGCCGGGGATGGAGCGCCAGCCGGACGAGAGCGTCGCCGAGTACGACCTCAACCGGGACGGCAAGCCCGACCTCTGGAAGTACACGCGCAAGGACGCGACCGGTAAGGAGATCCTGGTCCGCAAGGAGAAGGACCTGAACGGCGACGGCCGGGTGGACACCTGGGAGCTCTACGCGCCCGACGGCTCCCTGGTTCGCGTGGTCTACGACCTCGATTTCGACGGCAAGCCGGACGTCACCCTCTTCTTCGAGAAGGATCAGCTGGTGAAGAAGGAGTACGCCCTCGGCTTCGAGGGCAAGGGACGGAGCTGGAGCTACTACGAGAAGGGCAAGCTCGTCCGCAAGGAGCGCGACACCGTGGGCGACGGCAAGGTCCACTTCTGGGAGTACTGGGAGAACGGCGAGATCGATCGGATCGGCATCGACCTCGACGGCGACGGCCAGGTGGACAAGTGGGAGTCGCGCCACCCGGCCGAGGGCGAGGCCGCCCCGGCCGCCGCCGCCCCCGCTGCCGCCGCTCAGAAGTAGGCTCCCGCCCCCGCCGTCGCCTCGAGCCGCCACCCGGCCGGCGCCCACCGCCCCGCCCCGGAGGCGAACAGCGCCAGCCCGCGCGCCGGGCTCCACTCCAGGGCCGCCCCCAGTCCCACCGCGAGGCCACCCTCGCCGGACGGCGTCCCCTCCCACCCCGCCTCCACGAAGACCTGAGGCCGGAGCGGCGAAGGAGCGAACGACCAGCGCAGCCCGGCGGTCCCCGACACCCGGACGACCGCGGGGCGGTCGCCGGTCCGGGAGGCGGACCTTCCCGCGAGCCGCAGGACCAGATCGAGATCCCCCTCCAGCCAGAGCGCGGCGGCCAGCGCGAGCGGCGCCGCCGCCCCGTCTCCTCGCCCGACCGGCGCGGAGATCCCCGTCTCCACGGTGATCTCGCGGGTGGCCACCTGCGCCCGGGCGGGCGCGGCGAGGGCGAGGAGGAGGAGGGCGACGAACGGGCAGCGAGCGCGCATGCGGCACGGGGGTAGCAAGAACCGGGCGCATGGCCCCGCCCCGCCGCGTCCTCGCCCTCTGCGCCGCCTCCGTCCTTCCCGCCTGCGCCCCGCGGCTCACCACCCACCCCCGCGCCGCGCAGGAGGTCGAGCGAGGCTACCGGCACCTGGGCGCTGGCGATCCGGAGCGGGCCGGGGTCGCCTTCGAGCACGCCCTCGCCTTCGACCCGGACCTCCCGGAGGCGGAGAACGGCCTCGGCGTCCTGGCCCGCACCCGCGGTGACCTCGCCGGCGCTCGGCGCCGCTTCGAGCGGGCCGTGCGGCTTCGGTCCGACTTCGCCGAGGGACACGCCAACCTCGGGGAGACCCTCCTGGCCGCCGGGGACCTCCGGGGCGCGGAGGCGGAGCTGCGCGCCGCCCTGACCGTCGACCCCGACCTGGCCGACGCCCGGCAGAACCTCGGGCGGGCCCTGCTCTCGGCCGGGCTGGCCGAGGGGGCGGACCGCCCTGCCTGCTTCGCCCGGGCCCGGCGCGAGTACCTGCACCTCCTCGAGGCGGAGCCCGACCGCCCCGCCGCCCACCACGACCTCGGCTTCATGGACTTCGTCGAGGGTCGGTTCGACCGGGCGGAGCGCGAGTACCGGCGGGCCGCCGAGCTCTCCCCGGCCTCGCCGGAGGCCCTCCACGGCCTCTGCATCTCCCTCGTCCGGCTGGGGCGCTGCGCCGAGGGGGCGGCCGCCTGCGAGCGCTGCCTCGCCGCCGAGCCGGGGGCGGACCGCTGCCGGAGGAGCCTGGCCGGCGCCCGGGCCTGCGGAGGCTGGAGAGGCGCGGCCCCCCGGAAACGACCGCGGCCGGCGCCCCGGGGGGAGCA
>DATKAL010000160.1:0-4365 GCA_035498135.1 Anaeromyxobacter sp. | reverse complement strand
CGTGGCGTCCATCACCACCTTGCCCTCGAAGGCGCGGGGCGCGCCCGCCAGCTTCAGGGCGCTCTCCGTCCCGGTCCAGAGGGTGGCCACGATCACCACCTCCCCGTGCCGGGCGGCGTCGGCGAAGGTCCCGGTGGAGGCGTTCGTCCCCGCCTCGGCCCGCCAGGTGCGGAGCTTGCCGCTCTCCGGCTCCCGCGAGCCGAGCTTCACCTCGTGGCCGAGGCCCGCCAGCCCCGCCCCCAGCACCCGCCCCACGTCCCCGCTTCCGAGCACGCCGATCTTCGCGTTCGCCATGGCGGCCTGCCTAGCCGCCGCGCCCGGCCGCGGCGCGGCCCGGGAGGGTTCGCAGCCAGGGCTCTCCGGGAGGGCGTCGCTCGCGGTCGCGCAAGGGGGCCGGGCCCGTCCCGATGGTGGCTCACCTCGGGAGCGGCCGGCGCGCCGGCCTGCCCGTCGGGGCGGAGAAGGTCGACGCGCCGGCCGGTGGTACCCCAGGTGCGGCCGTGGCAGCCGCGAGCAACACCAGCAGCATGAACGGCGTCATGCGCGGGCTGTTCCCTGCGCAAGTCGCGGGCCAGCGACGGGCCCGCGCGGTTCCGCGGGGTTGCGCGCCCGGGCCCGCACCGGGGTGCAAGGATCTTTCGAAAGGATCGAGGAGCGAGGGAGCGAGCTACTCCTCGCCCGACCCACCCTTCCAGCGAGAGAGGTCGATCCCGTGGTCGACGATCTTCTTCACCACCGTGGGGTAGGACACGCCCATCCAGCGGGCGACCTGGCTCCGGTTCCCCCCGGCCTGCTCCAGGAGCTGCTGGAGGTAGGCGCGCTCGACCTCGGCCAGGGTGGGCGGCGGCGGCCCGGCCGGCCCGCCCGCAGGCGCCGCGGGCGGCGCGGGCCGCGCCTCGGTGCCCGCGCCCTGGCGCAGCAGCACCGACTCCGGCGAGAGGAGCGGGCCGGTCTCGAGGATCACCGCCCGCTCCACCACGTTGCGCAGCTCCCGCACGTTCCCGGGGAACGGGTAGGAGAGCAGCCGCCGCTCGGTGTCCTCCGCCAGCCCCGAGATCGCCTTCCCGGCCCGCGCTCCCAGCTCCGCCAGGAAGAAGCGCGCCAGGGGCAGGACGTCCTCGCGCCGGTCCCGCAGCGGCGGCAGGTGAATTCGGAAGACGTCGAGCCGGTGGAAGAGGTCGAGCCGGAAGCGCCCGGCCTCCACCGCCTCCTCGAGGTTGCGGTGGGTGGCGGCCACGAACCGCACGTCCGCCTCGATGTCGCGCGAGCCCCCCAGGCGCCGGAAGACGCGCGTCTCGAGGACCTTGAGGAGCTTCGCCTGGGTGGCGAGGGGCATGTCGCCGACCTCGTCGAGGAAGAGGGTCCCGCCCTCCGCCTCCTCGAGCAGGCCGGCCCGCGCCCGGGCCGCGTCGGTGAAGGCACCCTTCTCGTGGCCGAAGAGCTCGGCCTCGAGGAGTGTCTCGGGGATGGCGGCGCAGTTGAGCTCCACGAAGGGGGCGTCTCCCCGGCCGGGCGTCTCCAGGTGGACCAGCTGGGCGACGAGCTCCTTGCCGGTCCCGGTCTCGCCGGTGACCAGCACGGTGGTGTCCGGGGAGGCGGCCACCTTCCCCGCCAGGGCGATCGCCTCGGCCATCGCCTTCGAGGCCCCCCGGCAGAAGTCGCGGGCCAGGCGGCGGCGCGACGCCCCCGAGAGCCCCTCGGCGCGGCGGCGCAGCCGGCGGGCGGCCACCGCCTTCCCCACCGTCACCACCAGCGCCTGGAGCTGGATCGGCTTGGCCAGGTAGTCGAACGCGCCCCGCTTCACCGCCGCCACCGCGTTCTCGATCTCGCCGTAGGCGGTGGCCATCACCACCAGCGGTGCCACCCCCTCCCCGCCGCCCACCAGGCGGCCGAGCACCTCCAGGCCGTCCGCGTCGGGCAGGTTCCGGTCCAGGATCACCACCTGCGGGTCGAAGCTCCGGGCCAGCTCCAGCCCCTCGCGCCCGCTCCCCGCGGTCCGCACCTCGTAGCCCTCGGCCGCCAGGGCCGCCTGGGCCACCACCCGGAAGCTCCGGTCGTCGTCCACCACGAGCACCCGGCCGGTCATCCCGTCCCCCGCGCGGCTCTCGGTGCTTCCCCGGCCGCGCCCTCGCCCCCGCCCTCCCCGGCCAGCAGCGGGAGGGCGACCCGGAAGACCGTGCCGCCGCCGGGGCGCGGCTCGGCCTCGACCCGCCCGCCGTGCGCGTCGACCACCCGGCGGACGATGGCCAGGCCCAGGCCGGTCCCGGTCCGCTTGGTGGTGACGAACGGCTCGAAGAGCCGACCCTGGACCTCGGCCGCCACCCCGGCCCCGCGATCCGCCACCTCCACCACCGCCTCGCCCGCGCGCTGGTGCACCCGGAGCTCGAGGGTCCGCTCCCGGAGCGGTCCCGCCTCGCCCAGCGGCTCGCCGAAGGCCCCCGGCCCCATCGCCTCGATCCCGTTCCTGGCCAGGTTCACCAGGGCGCCGACCAGCTTGGCGCCATCGCCGCGCACCGGCACCTCGCCCGCGGGCAGGTCCAGCCGCACCGAGACCCGGTTGTCCTCGGCCAGCTCCGCCACCGCCTCGGCCGCGTCGCGGCAGAGGCGCGCCAGGTCCAGGTGCGCCGTCGCCAGCCGCGGGGTGGCGGCGAACAGGGTCAGGTCGTCCGCCACCTCGCGCAGCCGGGCGATCTCGGCCCGGGCCCGGCCGTGCACCGCCTCGGCCGCCTCGGGCGGCGCCCGCCCGCCGGCCAGGACGTCCACCGCCACCGAGAGCCCGTTGAGCGCGTTCTTCACCTCGTGCGCGATCGCCGCCGAGGTCTTGCCCATCGAGGCCAGGTCCCGGGAGCGGGCCAGCTCCAGCTCCGCCCGCTCCAGGCGCCGCACCAGCAGCGCCAGGGAGACGCCGCCCGCCACCGCCAGCAGGAAGGCGGTGGCGATGAAGAGCTCCAGGCGCCGGACCGGCCCCGCCAGCTCGCCCTCGACCTCGCCGGCGGAGAGGATCAGGCGGAGGACGAGCCCGGCGCCGGGGACGGGCGCCTCGGTGACCAGCCAGCGCCGCCCCTTCCGGTCCGGCAGCCAGGCCTGGCCTTCCCCGTCGAGGTGGAGCGAGGGGGGCGGCTCGCCGGCCCGCTCGGTCGCCACCGCCAGCTCGTCGTGCGGCCCGGGGAGGACGAGCGCGACCTGGCCGCGCTCCCGGAGCGAGCGGCGCAGCTCGGCGCCGAAGAGGTCGCGCCCCCCGCGCCCGTTCACGATCCCGACGATCGCCCCCCGCCCCACCACCGGCGCGGCCACGTCGATCTCGTCCGGGCCGTACTGCACCACCGGCCGGCCCCGCCCGCGCGCCAGCCCCACCAGCGCCGCCCCTGGCGCCGAGGGGCGGGCCTCGCGCGGCTCCGCCCAGAGCACCTCGCCGTGCTCGTCCAGGATCGCCACCCACACCGAGAAGACGGCGCTGTCCCGGCGCGCCACCCGGAGGACGGTCTTCTCCGGCTCCAGGTTCCCGTCGGCCAGGTCCACCTCCGCCAGGTGGGAGAGGCGGTCCACCTCGGCGACGAGCGCGTCGATCTCCTCCGCCAGCCGGTGAGCGCGGGCGTCGACCACCAGGGCCTCGCGCTCGGCGGCGTTGGCCAGGGTGGCCTCCCGGTAGCGGCCGAGGAGGAGCGCGCCCGTCGCCAGCACCGCGAGCGCGGCGAAGCCGGAGAGGACGAACAGGAGCCGCCCGGGGCGGAGCACCTTCACGCGGCCGATCCTAGACCATCGTCCGCGATTCTCGACGCCCTTCGGTGCCTCGAGCCGCGCCCCGGTCCGGGAAGGTCGCCGAGGGGCGGCGCCCTCGCCGCCGCGGCCTGCGTCGGGCGGACCGCGCAGGCCCCGAATTCGCCTCCCGCCTCCGGGCGCCCGGCCGGCCGCCCGCCCCGCGCGAGCCGTCCGCCTCCGGCGCGCGGGACTTGCGGCCGCCAGCCGGCCGGGAGATCGTTCCGGAGGGGCTCGGGGAGGGTGCGCTCATGTCCAGCGACTGGACCCACGACCTGGTGGTGAACCACGAGGTCCTCGACCGGCAGCACGCCACCCTCTTCGCACGCCTGGCGCGCGCCGAGGCGGCGCTGGACGGGCCCGCCGCCGAGGTGGACCGGGCCCTCTCCGCCTTCGCCGACGACCTCATGGCCCACCTCGCGAACGAGGAGCGGCTCATGGAGGAGACGCTCTACCCCGACCGCGGCCGGCACCGCTCCGCCCACGAGATGTTCGTCTCCGATCTCGTCCAGCTCCGCGGCGAGCTGCAGCAGAAGGGGTCGTCGGAGGTGGTGGCGGACTGGATCCGGACCCGGATCCCCGAGTGGCTGCGCTTCCACATCCGGGTGA
>DATKAL010000159.1:0-2094 GCA_035498135.1 Anaeromyxobacter sp. | reverse complement strand
GGTCGCCCTCGATCGGGAGCGCGGGGTGCCGGCCTGGCGCACGGACGGGTGCGAGCACGCCCGCGCCTTCCCGGGCCTGGTGCTCGCCGCCCGCGGGGGCCGGATCGCCGCCCACGCCCTCCGGACGGGCGCCGCCGTCTGGGAGCGGCCGCTCCCCGGCGGCCCGCTCGCCGGGATGGTCGCGCTGGCCCGCGGTCCCATCGCCGTGGCCGCCGCCGGCGCGCTCACCGGCCTCGACCCGGCCACCGGGCGGACCCTCTGGCGCTTCGAGGCGCCGGGAGGCCCGCGGCTCTGGCCCGCGGCCCAGGGCCGGATCACCGCCGTGGCCGCCGAGAGCGGGTTCCTCTACGGGCTCGACCCCACCGGCCGGCTGGCCTGGCGGGTGCTCGCCCCGGGCCCGCTCCTCCGCCCGCCCACCCCGTCGCCGGCCGGCTGCCTGGTCCTCGCGGAGGCGGGGGCCGGCGCCGTGCTCCTCGCCGTCGACCCCGCGACCGGCCTGCGGCGCTGGGAGGCGCCCCTCGACCTCGCCCCCGCGGGCCCGCCGCTCCCCTGGGGGCGCCGGCTGGCGGTCCCCGGGACGGTGGCCGGCGACCCGGCGGTGAGCGTGGTCGACCGGGAGGGGACCGTGAGCTGGACCGTGGCCCCGCCCCTCACCGGCGCCCCCGCCCTGGCCGCGGCCGGCCCGGTGCTGGTGGTGCGGGACGCGGAGGGCGCCCTGGCCGCCCTCGACGCCGCCGGGGGCCAGGCCTGGAGCCGGCCCGCTCCCGCCGGCCACCCGGCGCCGGGCGCCGCCCCGCCGGTGGCGGCGCGCGGCACGGTGCTGGTCTCGGGCGAGGGGGTGAGCTGCGTGGACGCCCGCACCGGGGCGCTGGTGGGCGCGATCCGCGGGGTCGCCCCCGTCCGCCTGGTGGTGGACGCCCGGCTGGCGGTCGCCGCCCTGGACGCCGACGGGGTGGGGACCGGCCACCGGCTGGCGACCCACCTGAGCGTGGTGCCGCCGGCCGCCCGCTAGACGCCGAGGAAGAGGCGCTTCCCGAAGTTCAGGGCCAGGTCGGCGTCGAAGATCTTCTGCGCCGCGCCCTCGATGTCGTAGGCCACCCGGTGGAACTCCACCGTGCGCTGGTCGGAGTCGTAGATCACGAAGCAGGCGCGGTTGTCGCAGTCGCGCGGCTGCCCCACCGAGCCCACCGAGATCACGTACTTGTAGCCGCGGCGCAGGCCGAACCGCCCCGCCAGCACCTCGTTCACCTCGCCCGACGGGTGGAGGGCGAAGGTCTTGCAAAGGTGGGAGTGGCCGATGAAGCTCACCTCGGCGAGCCCCTCGACGTGCGGGAGGAGCTCGCGCGCCTGCTCCATGGCGAAGACGTACTCGTAGCTCTCGGGGGCCACCGGGTTGCCGTGGCTGAAGGCGATGTCCTCGATCCGGTGGACGTACGGCAGCGTCCGGAGCCACTCGAGATGCTCGGGCGCGATGCGCGCCGCCGTCCAGTCGAGCGCGTGCCGCGCGGCGTCGTAGTAGAAGCTGTAGTCCATCCGGCCGGAGACCGCCGCGTCGTGGTTCCCGAGCAGGGTCACCTCGGCGACGCTCCGCACCAGGGCGCAGCACTCGTTGACGCTGGCGCCGTAGCCGACCACGTCACCCAGGCAGACGATCCGGTCGGGCCGGTGCCGCTCGAGGGCAGCCAGCGTCTCGCCGAGCGCCTCGAGGTTCGCGTGGATGTCGGAGAGGATCCCGATGCGCATGCGCCGGCCGCGCCGGATGGTAGCCGCTGCTCGAACGGCTGGTCAACGGGCGGTGGGGATGCCGTTGAACAGGTCGAGCTCGATGTCGTCGAAGTGGGCGAGCCGGCGGGCCTCGGCGTAGCGGCCGCGGATCTCCTCCGGGGTGAGGGTGCGGAGGCGATCGAGCGAGAACTGCTCGACCGTGAAGCTCGCCAGGACGCTCCCGAGCACGATCGCCCGGCGCATGGTGGGGTGGTCCTCGCGGCGGCTGCGGGCCAGGTACCCCATGAACCCGCCCGCGAAGCTGTCGCCTGCCCCGGTCGGGTCGAACACCGCCGGGAGGGGGACCGCGGAGGCTGCGAACACCTCCTC
>DATKAL010000158.1:0-6634 GCA_035498135.1 Anaeromyxobacter sp. | reverse complement strand
TCCCCGAGACCGGCTTCTCCCTGGACGAGCTCAAGGCCGACTTCGACCGCCTCCGCTCCCGGCGCAAGGTGCTGATCCTCGCCACCTGCCACTCGGGGGGCGGCAAGTCGCTGCTCCCCGTCGGGATCGAGGCCGAGCTGGCCGGGGTGAAGGCGGGCTTCTTCGTCAGGCCCATCGAGGAGGTGTCCCGCGCCAGCGTGGTCCTGGCGGCGAGCGACTGGGGCGAGACCGCCCGCGAGGACGAGCACCTCGGCCACGACATCTACACCCACTTCTTCCTCGAGGCGCTCCGCAGCGGCAACGGCGACCGGAACGGCGACGGGGCGGTGACCGCCACGGAGGCCCACGACTACGCCCGCCGGATGACCTACGCCTACACCGGCGGGAGGCAGCGCCCGAGCGCGGAGTCGAGCGAGGTGGGGGTCGATCCCATCGTGCTGGTCGGCCGGGTGGAGCGGCGCGGCAAGCCGGAGCTGTACAGCTACGCGGAGAAGCTGGACGGGTTCACCGTCAAGGTGAACGGTCGCCCGATGGGCGAGCTGCCCGGCGGCGTGGCGGTGGATCCGGGGCGGCTCCGGGTGCAGATCTCGAAGGGGAGCGGCCAGGAGATCCTGGACGAGACCCTGCGGCTCGAGCCGGGCGAGCGGGTGGAGGTGGGCCAGCTCCTCTCCCGCGCGGAAGGGCGCTGGGACGTGGCCCCCCGGGCCGCCTTCCTCTCCTTCCTCGACTCCCGCAGCCGCCGCTCGGTCATCGGGCCGGTGCCGGGGATGGGCGTCGCCCTCTCGTACCGGGAGTGGCCCGCCCCCGCGATGGCGCTTCGGCTCGACCTCACCACCTCCTTCGGCCGCTCCACCATCTCGCAGGGGCCCTACCAGGCCGGCTTCGGCTACTCGCTGCTGGCGGCCGGCGTCTCGCTCCCCTGGCGGTTCGAGCCCGGCGCGCCGGGCGGCCTGGGGCTCCTCGTCGGCCCCCGGCTCTCCGCGCTCTGGCTCCAGCGCCGGTTCGACCTGGCGCTCGCCCCGCCAGGCCAGAGCTACTTCACCTTCACCCCGGGCGTGATGCTCGGGGCGAGCCTGCCCATCGGGCGGGGCTGGAGCGCCGGGGCCGAGCTGCACCTCGACTGGACGGTCCTGCGGATGGACGGGACCAGCCGCTCGAGCGGGCTGGCGGAGCTGCTCCTCGGGGCGGGGTGGAGGTTCTGATGCGGCCGTGGCCGGGAGGGGCGGTGGCGGGGTCGAGGGTGCGGAGGAACATGGTGCGTCCGCGGTCGCTCGCCCCCCTCGCGCTGGTCCTGCTCGCCGCGGGGTGCGGTGGCCTCGGGTCGCCCGACCTCGCCCACGGCGTGGTGCAGGGCCGGATCGTGGGCGCGGCCACCACGACGCAGCTCCCCGCCTCCGTCTACGCCCTCGGCTACCCCGCCACCAAGGCCGCGGTCCAGCCCGACGGCTCGTACCGGCTCACGATCCCGGTCGAGGCCACCGCGATCGTGCTCTACGACGGCTCGGCGACCTTCGACGCGACCGGCAACATGCTCTCCCCCGGGCTGGCGGAGCTGGTGCCGGTCCAGGTCGCGGGCGCCGGCGTGGTGGAGGTGCCCGACCGGCACGGCGCGGGCGATCCCTCGGCCGCGCCCCGCATGCTGGCGGCGGGCGGGGTGCTGGCGGGCGCCCGGGCCACCTCGGGCGCGGTCTGCCAGGACCCGCGCTTCTCCGTGCTCGGGACCGACCAGGAGGGGGTCTCGCCCTCGGCCGCGGGCGCCCTTCCGGCCGTCTACCTGGCCCCGCTGCCCGGCGGGGACTACCAGCTGGCCGTGGATCTGGCCGGCTTCCGCCGGCAGACGGTCCCGATCACGGTCTCGGCGGGCGCCAACGCCTCCTACGGCATCGACCTCTCGGTGGACGACGGGGACCAGCACCGGGGCTGCCTCAGCAGCGGCTGCGAGCCCGGGTGGACCTGCGGCGGAGACGGCCACTGCAGCTGGGGCGGCGGCGGGACCTGCGGCGCCAGCTGCGATCCGACCGCGCCGGCCTGCGAGGCCGGGCTCGCCTGCGCGGGCAGCGGACCGGGCACCTGCCAGGGGCCGAACGGCTGCGCCGCCTGGGCGGCGGAGTGGAGCGACGTCTGCTTCCAGGACGCCGACTGCGGTGACCTCGCCGGGGGGAGCTGCGCGGGCGGCGACGCGATCCACGCCGGGTACTGCACCGCCGCCTGCGGGCCGGTCACGCCCTGCCCGATGGGATGGACCTGCGGAACGACCGGGGTTTGCCGCCGTCCGGAGTGAGCCTTCGCGCCGCGCCGGAACCGCGGTAGAACGGAGGGGTCCCAACCCGAGAGAGGGGACCCCATGAAGCCGTGCTCCACCCTCGCGCTCCTCGCCCTGGCCGCCTGCGCCACCCCCGGCGGCCACGTCGAGGCGCCGCCCCGCCCGCGCCAGGACCTGGTCGCGGTGCGCGCGGCGCTCGTCGCCATCGACGCGGCCGAGCGGAAGGGCACCATCGCGCACGAGCGGCAGGTCCTCTCCCAGGCCGCGCAGCAGAGCCCGCAGGACCCGGCGCGGCGCTTCCTCGCCGTCTCCGCCGAGCCCTCCGGCGACGACCGCTGGGCCGCCTTCAAGGCGCTGGCGCAGGAGTTCCCCGACTCCGCCTACGGGCAGCTGGGCATGGCCCGCACCTACCTGGCCTGGGGGGTGCTCGACCAGGCCGATCGCTCCGTCGCCGCCGCCCTCGAGGTCGAGCCGGACTGCTGGCTGGCGGTGCGGGTGCGGGCCGAGCTCTCCCTGCGGCGGGGGAAGCTCGAGTCCGCGGCCGCGGACTTCCGGACGGTGCTCTCCGCCGATCCGGAGGATCCCGAGGCCCACCTCGGCCTCGCCCGGGTGGCGCAGCGGTCCGGGGACTACCAGGCCGCGCAGGTCGAGGCGACGGCGGCGGTGAAGCTCGCCCCGGACCTCTTCGGCGCCTACCTGGTCCTCGGCGACCTGGCGCTCCACTCCGGCGACACGGTCACCGCCGCCGACTTCTACGCCGGCGCGGTGGAGGCGTCCCCGCGCGACCGGGCGGCCCGGGTGCAGCTCGCCAAGCTCCTCGAGACCAAGGGGGACCACGCCGGCGCGCGCGACCAGTGGAAGGCGGCCGCGTCGCTGCGCGAGGACGCCGAGTCGCTGGCCGGCCTGGCCCGGGAGGCGCGGGCCACCGGCGACGCCGCCGGCGAGGCCTCGGCGCTGGAGCGGCTCTCCCAGCTCGACGCCGGCGCCGCCGAGTGGGGGCGGGTGGCCGAGCTCCGGCTCGCCGCGGGAGACCTGGACGGCGCCGAGAAGGCCTACCGGCACGCCCTGGCCCGCGATCCGCGGGACCCGCAGGCCAACCTCGGCCTCGGCCGGGTCCAGCTCGCCGCCGGGCGGCCCCAGGAGGCGATGGAGTCGCTCCGGGCCGCCGGGCCGGCGGGCCGGCCGGACCTGGAGGCGCTCCAGCGCCGGCTCAACGTGGAGCGGGTGGAGCGGGGCGAGGTGGCCCAGCTCCAGCGCACCGTGCAGCAGCTCGTCGACCGCACCTTCCGCGCCCGGCGCGCCGCCGCGCCCTCCCTCTCCGGCAACCTCCGGCTCCGCGTCACCGTCGACGGCGCCGGCGCCGCCACCCTGGTCGAGGTGCTCGAGGACACCGTCCACGACGAGGACGTCCGCGCCTGCGCCTACTGGAACCTCCGGGATGCCGCCTATCCGTCCGAGAAGCCGGGCCGCTACAGCTTCGCGTTCGCCTTCCGCCGGTAGCGGGCGGCGGCAGCCGGTCCGCTGCGGGCTGGACGTCCTCGCGGCGCGCCGCTTCCGGCCGCTCCGCGGCCGGACGGTGGGGCTGGTCTGCAACCCGACCGCGGTCACCTCCCGGCTGGTGCACGCGGCCGACCTCCTCCACGGCGCGCCCGGGGTCCGGCTCGCGGCCCTCTTCGGCCCCGAGCACGGGGTCCGGGGCGACGCCCAGTACATGGCCGCGGTGGGCGGCGAGCGCGATCCGGCGACCGGCCTGCCGGTCCACTCGCTCTACGGGGACTCGGTCGAGTCGCTGCGCCCCGCCCCGGCGCTCCTCGCCGGCCTGGACGCGCTGGTCTTCGACGTCCAGGACGTCGGGACGCGCTTCTACCCCTACCAGGCGACCATGCTGCTCTGCATGGAGGCGGCGGCCGCGGCGCGGATCGGCTTCGTGGTGCTCGACCGCCCGAACCCCATCGGCGGCCTCCGGCTGGAGGGGCCGCGGCTCCGGCCCGGGTTCGAGAGCTTCTGCGGGCTGCACGACCTGGCGGTGCGCCACGGGATGACGGTGGGCGAGCTGGCGCTGCTCTTCCGCGCCGAGCGGCGGCTCGACCTCGAGCTCGAGGTCGTCCCCTGCGAGGGCTGGCGGCGGGCGATGGGCTTCCGGGCCACCGGGCTCCCCTGGGTGTTCCCGTCGCCGAACATGCCCACCCCGGAGACCGCCCTGGTCTACCCCGGGATGTGCCTCCTCGAGGGGACGAACCTGTCCGAGGGGCGGGGGACGACCCGTCCCTTCGAGCTCTTCGGCGCGCCCTGGCTCGACGCCGCCCGGCTGGTCGCGGGGCTGGCGGCGCTCCGCCTCCCCGGGGTCGCCTTCCGGCCGGCGAGCTTCGTCCCGACCTGGGACAAGCACGCGGGGCTCCGCTGCCACGGCGCCGAGCTGGTGGTCGCCGATCCGGAGCGCTTCCGGCCCTTCCGGACCGGCCTGGCCTGCGTGGCGCTGGCCCGCGCCCAGGCGCCGGAGCGCTTCGCCTGGCGGACCGAGCCCTACGAGTTCGTGGCCGACGTCCCCGCCTTCGACCTCCTCTGCGGCTCGGCCCGCGAGCGGGAGGGGATCGAGGCCGGGGTCCCGCCCGCGGAGCTCGCCCGGGCCCTCGCCCCCGAGGAGCGGGCGTTCGCCCGGCGGCGAGCGCCCCACCTGCGTTACACCTGACGGAGAGCGAGAGGGCGGCGCGTGCGGATCGGCCTGGCCAGCGACACCTTCGGCAACGTGGACGGCCTGGTGCGCGCCCTCGAGACCTTCGAGCGGGCGGGGGCGGAGCGGATCTTCTTCCTCGGCGGCCGCTCCGCCGACCTCGACCAGGCGCTGGCGCGGCGGCGCGCCGGCGGCGGCCCGCGGCCGCTGGGGAGCGACCTCGAGTTCCTCGCGGCCGTGGAGGGCGAGCTGTCCCGCCGCCCAGACCCGCTCGCCGACCGGGTCGTCCGGGTGGCGAGCCGGGACTGCCCGGCGCGGGCCGCGGGGGCGCCCGGCCTGGCGGTGGACCTCCTCGAGGGGCGGATCTGCTGCCTGGTCCACGACAAGGCCGAGCTCACCCGCGACGACATCGCCAACGCCAGCCTCCTCTTCCACGGGAACTCCGAGCGACCCGGGCTGGTCCAGATCGGGCCCCGCTGCTTCGTCACCCCCGGCCACCTGCGGGCCCCGGCGCCGGGGAGGAGCCCGGGCACCTTCGCCCTCGCCGAGCTGGCGGCGAGCGAGCTGGTCCTCACCACCTTCTCCGCGGAGGGGGTGGAGCTCGGCAAGCAGGCGGTCTCGCTCGGCGGGGCGGGGAAGGTCTCGGTGCGCTGATGGCGGGCGAGGTCGCGCTCCTGGGCGGCTCGTTCAACCCGCCCCACGTCGCCCACGCGATGGCCGCCTGGTGGACCCTCGCCACCCAGGGGGTGCGGGAGGTCTGGCTGCTCCCCGCCTACCGCCACCCCTTCGGCAAGGAGCTGGCGCCCTTCGAGGACCGGGTGCGGATGTGCGAGCTGGCGGTGGCGGCGATCCGCGGGGCCCACGTCTGCACCGCGGAGGCCGAGCTGGCCGCCGATCCGCTGGTGGGGAAGACGGCCCGCACCCTGGAGCACCTGGCCGGGAAGCACCCGGACCTCCGCTTCGCCCTGGTCATCGGCGCCGACATCCTGGGCGAGGTCGACAAGTGGTGGCGCTGGGAGCGGGTCCGGGAGCTGGCCCGGATCATCGTCGTGGGGCGGGAGGGCCACCCGCCGGTCGCGGGCGCCCCCTCGCTCCCGGCGATCTCCTCCACCGAGATCCGGGCCCGGCTCGCCCGGGGCGAGGACGTGGCCGGGCTCGTGCCGGAGAAGGTGCGTGCCTACCTCGCGGAGCGGAAGCTCTACCGCTGATGGGGCGCCGGCCGGGCCGGCGAGCGGTCGCACGTTCCGGCGACGCGCCCTCCTGGGACCCGCCCCCGCGCTTTTCCGCCGCGCGCCGCTGCCGCCGGTTGCTACCATGGCCTGGTCCGGCGGCGAGGCATCCGCGCCGGCGGGAGCGCGGAGATCGTGGCGAGCTACCTCTTGTCCTGGCTGAAGGGGAAGTACGCAGGCCTGAGCCGGACGGACTTCGAGAAGCAGTGGCCCGGCTCGTGGATCGTCTGGGAGGCCGGCCCCTGGCGGCCGCCCTCGCTGGCGGGGACCACCATCATCCCGCGCGACCCCGACGGGAGCCTCCCCGGCGGCGGCGAGTCGCTCGCCATCGAGCTCCAGGTCCACGCCGGGAGGTCCGGGGTCACGGTGGGCCGGGCGCCGGAGAACGACGTGGTGGTGAAGGACGCCACCCTCTCGCGCACGCACCTGGCCTTCGACCGGGGCCCGGGCGGCGCCTGGCGGGTCAGGGAC
>DATKAL010000157.1:0-5867 GCA_035498135.1 Anaeromyxobacter sp. | reverse complement strand
GCCGGCCGCCGCGAGCGGCGGCGATCGGGAGGAGGAGCTGGTCTCCCTCGAGGAGGAGATGGGGCTCGAGGCGCTCCCCTCGGAGCCGGCCGCCGATCTCCCCAACCTGGATCTCGAGTCGCTCCCCGACGAGCCGGCCGCCCCGGCGAGCGGGCTCTCCGGCGACGACGACCTGTCGCTCCTCGACGAGGCCTTCGACGGCCTGGCCTCCCGCCCTCCCACCGCCCGCCAGGCGGCCGAGGCCCTCGATCTGCTGGACGAGAAGCCGGCCCCCGCGCCGGCGGAGGAGCCCTCCGGCCCGGATCCCGTGGCCGCGCTGGGGGACCTGGACGCCGAGACCGACGCCGCCCTGGGCGCGCTCGGCGCCAGCGGCCCCGCGCCGGAGGCGGAGCGCCCCACCATCCGCGGGGCGAGCGCCGACCTCCTCCGCGCGGCGGGGATCAAGCTCCTCGACGACCCGCCCGCCGCCTCGCCGCCCGCCGCCTCGCCGGCCGCCGCCGCGCCGCCGCCGCCCCGTGGCGCCCAGGGCGACGGGGCCGCCTCCTCGGCCGCCGTCCAGCGGCTGGAGCGGGAGCTGGCCGAGGCGCGCGAGGCCCTCGCCGACGCCCGCGAGGCGGCCACCGCCCGCGAGGGCGAGCTGCGCGGGCACCGGTCCCGGGCCGACGACTCGGTCCGGCGGGCCGAGGAGGCCGAGGCGGCTGCGGCCGAGCGGGACGTGGAGCTGGCGGCGCTCAAGGCGCGGCTCGACGCCCTCGGGGCCCAGGGCCGCAAGGCCGACGGCGACCTCAAGGCGGTGCGCGAGGAGGCCCGCCGGGCCGCCGACCGGGCCAGCGCGCTCGAGGCCGAGGCGGCCGAGCTCAAGAAGCGAGCCGGCGACGCCGAGCGCCGGGCGGAGACCGCCGAGGCCGAGGCCCGCCGGAAGGGGGAGGAGGCGTCCAGGGCGGCCCACGCCGCCGGGCGCGTCGAGACCCTGGAGCGGGAGCTGGAGGATCTCCGGACCGAGCTGGTGGTGGCGCGCGGGGAGACGGAAGGGGCACGGGGCGAGGTGGAGAAGCGGACCGCCGAGCTCAAGAAGCGCATCAGCGAGCTCGAGGCGAGCAACGCCAAGAACGAGGAGCGCGTCCTGCGCGCCTACCAGAAGATCAAGGGCGACGAGAAGGTGAAGGACAAGGTCCGCAAGGCCCTGGCCATCGCCGGCCAGCTCCTCGAGGAGGGGCTGCCGCCGGACGCGCCCGCGGACAAGCCGCGTCCCGCGGCCGCCGCCACGCTGCTCGGCCGCGAGTGACGCCCGCCGCCGCCCCCGTGCCGTTCGCACGGGGGCGACGTGCTCCCGCGGGTTGGTGCGCGGGCGGGGGACGGAGCCCCCGCTAGCCCAGCGCCTCGTCGTCCGGGCGCGGATCCCCCTCCGGCCCGACGTCGACCCCGCAGTACCTGAGCAGGCGCTGCTGGTGCCGATCCAGCCCCACCATCCGCACCGGGCCGCGCCCGGCCAGCTGGCTCACCATCGCCGCGAGGCCGAGGTCCTGGAACTCGCGGACCGCCGAGAAGTCCAGGACCACCGGGGAGCCGGCGGGAACCTCTCCCAGCCAGCCCCGCAGCCGCGAGGCCGCCTGCCGATCGAACGTGCCGTCGATGCGGATCACGACCTCGCCGCGCGTGTCGCGCGTCACGTCCATCATTTTTTTCACCTGTTGATGGAGCTGACCCCACGGTGCGCTCCCGCGGGCCTCCGGTCAATCCCTCACCCCAAGTGTGAATGGGAGGACGCGGAAACGTCACCGGGCGCGGCGCCGGCGCAGCGCGCCGAGGAGCTCGTCCAGCTCGCGGATCCCGAGGGCGCGCGCGGCGGTCAGGTAGGCGAGCCCTCCAGCGGCGATGGGGCCGAACGCCAGGAGGAGCTGGAAGGCCAGGCTCTTGCCCGGCGGCCGCAGCGGGGAGAGCCCGCGGGCCGCCGCCCAGGAGGCGGCCGCCAGGACGGCCGAGGCCAGCCCCACCTTGGCGAGCTGCCGGTAGAGGCCGGCCGGCCCGAAGCCGCCGTGCCGCCGCTTCCAGGCGAAGGCGAGGACCGCGAAGTTGGCGGCGGCCGCCAGCGAGGTGCCGAGGGCCACGCCGCGGAACCCGAGCACCGGGTAGAGGGCCAGGTTCAGGAGCACGTTGGACGCCATGCCCAGCGCGCTCCCCAGCACCGGCACCCGGGCGGCGTTGAGCGCGTAGAAGGCGGGGGCGAGGACCTTGACCGCCGAGTAGGCGTAGAGCCCGAGGGCGTAGAAGATCAGCGCCTGGGCGGTGGCGTCGGTGTCGGCCGCCCCGAAGCGGCCGTGCTCGTAGATGAGCGAGATGATGGGGCGTGCGAGGATCGCCAGGCCGACCGCGCAGGGGACGTTGAGGAAGGCCACCAGCCGGAGGGCGGACCCGAGGGTCTCCTTCACCGCCGCGAGGTCGCGCGCCGCGGCCCGCTGGGCGACGCCCGCCCCGGCCACGGTGGCGATCGCCACCCCGAAGACGCCGAGGGGGAGCTGCATCAGGCGGAAGGCGAACTGGAGCCAGGTGTTCGCCCCCACCTGGAGCGAGGCGAAGATCGTGTTGACCAGGATGTTCACCTGGGTGGCGGAGAGCCCGATCACCGCCGCCCCCATCAGCCGGAAGATCCGGCGCAGGCGGGGATCGGCCAGGTCGCCCCGTCCCACCCACGGGCGGAGGCGGTAGCCGACCTGCCAGAGGGACGGGACCTGCGCCAGGAGCTGGGCCAGCCCTCCCACCAGCGTCCCCACCGCCCAGCCCACCACCGCGCGCTCCGGGGGCCAGCCCGCCGCCCAGAGCCCCAGCCCCACCGCGATCGAGCCCACGTTGAACAGCGCGGGGGCCAGGGCGGGCGCCGCGAACCGGCTCTGCGCGTTCAGCATCCCCATGGCCACCGCGGAGAGCGAGACCAGGAGGAGGAACGGCATCATGATCCGGGTGAGGACGGCCGCCAGGCGGGCCTGGTCCGGCGCGTAGCCCGGGGCGAGGGCGTGGACCAGCGGGCCGGCGAAGGCGACCCCGAGCAGGGTGATCGCCCCCACCACGATCAGGATCAGCGCCACCACCGCGTTGCCCAGCCGGTAGGCGGCCTCGCGCCCCTCGTTCCGCTGGGCCTCGGCGAAGGTGGGGACGAAGGCGGAGGAGAGCGCCCCCTCGGCGAAGAGGTCGCGGAGCAGGTTCGGGATGCGGAACGCCACCACGAACGCGTCGGAGAAGCGGTTTGCGCCGATCAGGATGGCGAAGAGCTGATCGCGGGCCAGGCCGAGGACGCGCGAGATCATGGTCGCGGCCGAGAGCCAGACCGCCGCCCGGCCCACGCGCACCGGCGCCGCCCCGCGTTCCCCCGCCTCCGACCCCTCGCCCATCCCGTCCCTCCCCTCCGCCCGCCGGCGGTCAGTGCTTGGCGGTGGGGTCCTTCTTCGCCGCCGCCTCCTTCTTCATCACCCAGGCCTTGGCCTGCGACTGGATCGTCTGGGGCACGTTCCGGTCGCGGGCCAGCTCCTTGATGTCCTTCTCCTGGAGGGTGAGGAGCATCTTGAGGGCGGTGGGGAGCGGCACCTTCGGGTTCTTCACCAGGGAGATCTTGATGGCGTAGGTCCGGAGGAACTCCCGGTTCGAGTAGATGTAGCGGAGCACGTCGACGTTCACCGTCCGCGAGTTGGCCAGGCCGATGATCTCGCCGTCGGTGATGCGGGGGCTGGTGGCGGCCGCCATGCAGACGAGCTTGTTGGCGTCGCGCAGGAGGATGGTCCGCGCCTCCTTGTTGCCCAGGGTGGCGAGCTTGATCTTCTCCGACACGCTCATCCGCATGATCCGCTGGGTGATGTTGAGCTTCTTGCGGGACTGCTCCTCGCTCTCCGCCCCGCCCGCCCCCTCGGCCGCCTCGTGCGCCAGCTCCTGCTGGTACTCGGCCATCAGGGCGGCGGCGGTCTCCTGCGCCTCCTGGAGGGCGGCCGGGTCCTTGCCGTGGACGCGGCGGTGGGCCTCGACCAGGCGCGGGACGTCGAGGAGCGTGAGCCCGTTGCGGACGCAGAAGTCGCAGGCCCCGTCCACCGAGGAGGCGAGCGCGTTCGGGTTGGCGCACAGCCCCCGGATGATGGCGTCGTGGCGCAGGAGCCGGAGCTCGTTCTGCCGGACGAGCTCGGAGAGCTTCTGCGAGACCGTGGGCGCGAGCCGGGCGACGGTCTCGTCGGGGGTGGCCGGGTTGAGGAGCACCAGCTCCAGGGCCGCCTCCTTGGTGGCGAGCCGGTCGGCCAGCCAGTCCAGCACCTGGCCCTTCAGCCCCTCGGAGCGGAGCGCCACCCCCCAGATCTTGTCGGGGAGGGCCTCGGCGGTCTTGCCCGCCTGCTCGGCCACCGGCGCCTCGGCGTCGAAGGAGAGCATGAAGAGGAGGGTGACCAGGTCCACCGGGGCGACCGCCGGGACCAGGCCCTTCGCCCCCATGGTCCGGAGCGGTGCCGGGGCCTTGGGGTCGGCGTGCTTCTGGAGCGGCTTCGGGAGGGTCTCGAGCGGCAGCGGGCAGTCTGGCATGGGTCAGCTCCGGCGCTCGGTCCCCTCGCCCTCGACCGGGATCCCGAGCGCCACCGGGGAGAGCTCGTACCGCGGGCTGTGCCGCCGCTGCCAGCGGTGGCGCAGCCGCCCGAGGATCCGGTTGAGCGGGTTGTTGCGGGAGAGGAAGGGGAGGACGGGGGCGCGGCGGGTCCCGAGGGCCAGGCGGGCGGCGTGGAGGCGGGGGTCGTCGGGCCACAGCTCGAGGCCGCGGGTCACCGCCCGCACCGCCCGCTCGCGCTGGTTGAGGGAGAGGTGAACGCGGGCCTGGTTGAGGAGCAGCTCCGGATCCGGGCCGGTCAGGCGCAGCGCCTGGTCGCAGAGGAGGACCCCGAGGTTCGAGTTCCGCTCCACCAGCACCAGCGTGACGCCGTACCAGGACATGAGGCGCGGGTCCCGCGGGTCGCGCCGGTGGGCGCGCTCGAAGGAGGCGTGGGCGGCGGACAGGTCCCTGGCCAGGAAGGCGGCGCGCCCCTCCTCGAAGGCGGCCAGCGCCGCCGCGTCCCCCGCCGGGGCCGGGGTGCCGGTGGCCTCGCTCACGCGTTCCGCTCGTGGAGGAGCCGCAGGCCGTCGAGGGTGAGGTGCTCGTCCACCTCCTGGATCGCCTTCGACGCGCCGGCGATCAGCGGGGCGAGGCCGCCGGTGGCCACGACCTTGGGGGCCGTCCCCAGCTCCTCCGCCATGCGGGCGCAGATCCCGTCCACCAGGCCGACGTAGCCGTAGACCAGCCCGCTCTGGATCGACGCGACCGTGTTGCGCCCGATGACCGCCGGGGGGCGGGCGAACTCGACCCGGGGGAGCTTCGAGGCGTGGCGGAAGAGCGCCTCCATGGAGATGCCGATCCCCGGGGAGATGGCGCCGCCCAGGTACTCGCCCCTGGCGGAGATGGCGTCGAAGGTGGTGGCGGTCCCGAAGTCCACCACGATGAGCGCCGTCTTCCAGCGCTCGTAGGCGGCGACCGCGTTGACCACCCGGTCCGCCCCCACCTCGCGCGGGTTCTCGTAGAGGATGGGCATCCCGGTCTTCACCCCGGGCCCGACGAAGAGCGGCTTCTTCCCGAAGTAGCGCTGCGACATCTGCTCGAGGGTGAGCGCCAGGGGCGGGACCACGCTCGAGATCGCGACCGCGTCCACCTTGGCGGGGTCGAGCCCGGCGAAGGCGAAGAGCTGGCGGAGCAGGATCCCGTGCTCGTCCGCGGTGCGGGTCTGGCTGGTCTCGATCCGCCAGTGGTGGCGGAGCTTGGCCCCCTCGAAGGCGCCCAGCACGGTGTTGGTGTTGCCCACGTCGATGGCGAGGAG
>DATKAL010000156.1:0-7354 GCA_035498135.1 Anaeromyxobacter sp. | reverse complement strand
ATCACCCAGTGGTCGCCGCGCTGGACGGCCCGCGTCGACATCGACGCCGGGTCGCTCCCGGCCTGCGCCTCCGAGAGCGCGAACGCGCCGGCGACCAGCTCGCCGGAGGCGAGCGCCGGCAGGTAGGCCCGCTTCTGCGCTTCCGTGCCGAAGCGCGCCACCGTCTCGCCCACCATGTTGGTGACCCCCAGGGTCACCGCCACCGCGCAGTCCACCGCCGCGATCTCGGTGAGGGCGAGCATGGCGGCGACCGCCCCCGCCTCGGCCCCCCCCAGCTCGGCGGGGACGTTCACCGCCAGGAGGCCGAGGTCGCCCGCCTCCTGGATGAGCTCCCGCGGGAACCGCCCGAGGCGGTCGTTCTTCGCCGCCGCCGGCGCCAGGCGCTCCCGGGCGAAGGCCCGGGCCGCCTCCTGCACCGCCCGCTGGGTGTCGGTCAGCTCGAAGTCCATGCCCGCGGTCACTTCAGGACGGCGCTCGAGATCACCAGCCGCTGGATCTCGCTGGTCCCCTCGTAGATCTGGGTGATGCGGCCGTCGCGCCAGTGCCGCTCGGCGTCGCACTCGCGCATGTACCCGAGCCCGCCGTGGACCTGGATCGCCTTGGAGGTCACCCGCTCGCACATCTCCGAGGCGTAGAGCTTGGCCATGGCGCTCTCGGCCGAGTGCCTGGCCCCCTGGTCCTTGAGGCTGGCGGCGCGGTGGACCAGGAGCCGGGCGGCGTCGATCTCGGTCGCCATGTCGGCGAGCATGAATTGGATGGCCTGGAACTGGGAGATGGGCTGCCCGAAGGCGGTGCGGTCCTTGGCGTAGGCCACCGCCTCCTCGAAGGCGGCCCGGGCGATCCCCAGCGCCTGGGCGGCGATCCCGATCCGGCCGCCGTCCAGGGTGGCCATGGCGATCTTGAACCCCTCCCCCTCACCTCCCAGGCGATGGCGCTCCGGGATCGCGCACCCCTCGAAGAAGACCGTGCAGGACCCGGAGGCCCGGATCCCGACCTTGTCGTCGGGCTTGCCGCGGGTGAAGCCGCGAACGTCCGCCGGGACCAGGAAGGCGCTGATCCCGCGGTGTCGCTTCTCCCGGTCGGTCATGGCGAACACCAGCACCACGTCCGCCTGGGGGCCGTTGGTGATGTAGTTCTTGGTCCCGTCGAGGACGTACTCGCCCCCGCGCCGCACCGCGGTGGTCCGCATCTCGGCGGCGTCCGAGCCGCTCATCGGCTCGGTGAGCGCGAAGCAGCCGAGCCGCTCGCCCCGGGCGAAGGGGGTGAGGAACTCCTTGCGCTGCTCGTCCGTCCCGAAGCGGAGGACCGGATCGCAGTAGAGGGAGTTGTTCACGCTCATGATCACGCCGGTCCCGGCGCAGCCGCGGGAGATCTCCTCCATCGCCACCGCGTAGGCGACGTCGTCCATCCCCGCCCCACCCCACTCGGCGGGGACCGCCACCCCCATGAGCCCCATCTCGCCCAGCTGCTTCACGGCCTCGGCGGGGAAGCGGTGCTCGTGGTCCCACCGCCGGGCGTTCGGGCGCAGCTCCTTCTCGGCGAACTCCCTGCAGAGATCCCGGACCTGGCGCTGCTCCTCGCTGAGCTGCACGTTCATGCGGCCTCCCATTCCCCGTCGCCGATCACTTGCCCTGGAAGCGCGCCGGGCGCTTCTCCAGGAACGCGGCCGTCCCCTCGCGCATGTCCTGGGTGGCGAAGATCAGGCCGAACGCCTCCGCCTCGAGCGCCAGCCCCTGGGCGAGGCCGTGGTCGGCCCCGGCGCGCAGGGCCCGCTTGGCGGCGGCCACCGCCAGCGGGCCGCGGGACGCGATCACCCGGGCCTTGGCGACGGCGTGCGCGAGCAGGCGGTCCGCCGGCAGGACGTCGAGGCAGAGGCCGAGCTCCCTCGCCCGGGGCGCCTCGTACATCTCGCCGGTGAGCACGATCTCCAGGGCGCGCATGGGCCCCACCCGGCGGGCCAGCCGCTGGGTGCCTCCCCAGCTCGGGACGAGCCCGAGGTTCACCTCCGGCTGGCCGAAGCGGGCCCGCTCGCTCGCGTAGACCAGGTCGCAGGCGAGGGCGAGCTCGCTGCCGCCCCCCAGGGCGTACCCGTTCACCGCGGCGAGGGTGGGGACGGGGAGCGCCTCCAGGCGGGCGAAGACCCGCTGGCCGAAGGCGGCGAACGCCTGGGCCTGCTGCGGGCTCATCCGAGACATCTCGGCGATGTCCGCCCCCGCCACGAACGCCTTGTCACCCGCGCCGGTGAGGACGAGCGCCCGGACGCCGGGCGCGGCCGCCTCGGCCTGGAGGATCGCGTCGAGCTCTCCGAGGGTCTTCGAGTCGAGCGCGTTCAGGGCCTTGGGGCGGTTCAGCGTGAGGACCGCCACCCCGTCTTCCACGGTCCAGAGGATGTTGTCGTATGCCATGGTCGCTCCCGGTGGCCGGCCCCCGGCGCGGAGGCGCGCTAGCCGTCGTAACGGTAGAAGCCCCGCCCCGCCTTCCGCCCGTACCAGCCCGCCGCCACGTAGCTCCGCAGGAGCGGCGCGGGCCGGTACTTGTCGTCGCCGAGCTCGCGGTGCAGGACCTCGGCGATGAAGAGGCAGGTGTCGAGCCCGACGAAGTCGGCAAGGGTGAGCGGCCCCATCGGGTGGTTCAGCCCCAGCTTCACGGCCGTGTCGATGTCCTCGGCCGACGCCAGCCCCTCCTGCAGGGCGAAGCAGGCTTCGTTGAGGAGCGGGATCAGGATCCGGTTGACGATGAAGCCGGGCGAGTCCTTCGAGGTGACGGTGGTCTTCCCGAACCGCCGGGCGAGCGCGACCGTGGTCTCGTAGGTGGTGTCGGAGGTCTGCAGGCCGCGGACGATCTCCACCAGCGCCATCACCGGCGGCGGGTTCATGAAGTGCATCCCGATCACCTGGGAGGGCCGGCGCGTGGCCGCGGCCAGGGCGGTGATCGAGATCGAGCTCGTGTTGGAGGCGAGGAGGGCGGCGGGCGGGAGGATCGCGTCCAGCTTCCGGAAGAGCTCCTTCTTCACCGCCTCGCTCTCCACCACCGCCTCGATGGCCAGGTCCGCCGGGGCGCACTCCTCGAGCGCCGCCACCGGCCGGATCCGGCCGAGGATCGCCTCGCGCTCGGCGGCGGCGAGCTTCCCCTTCTCGACCAGCTTGGCGAGGGTGGCCCCGAGGCGATCCACCGAGCGGCGGGCCAGCTCCGGAGAGGCGTCGGCGAGCCGGACCTCGACCCCGGCCTGGGCGGCGACCTGGGCGATCCCGGTCCCCATCTGGCCCGCTCCGATCACCGCCATCCGGCCGATCCCCATGGGCTCCTCCTCGGGCTCGCCGCATCTAGGCGCGCGCACCTGGGCTTGTCAACGGCTGTTCCAGCGTGTGACGATCCCGGCGCGAACGCGACGCCCTGGCCGGGGCGGTCCACCCGAGATGCAGAGGATCCACGCCGAGATCGCACGGGACCTGGCGCGCGCGCTGGGCCTGCCGCTCGCCCAGGTGCTCGCGATCCGCGAGCGGGGCGGGGTGCGGGAGGCGGAGACCCTCGCGGTGGAGGTGGCCCCTCCCGGGCGGGCGGAGGCGACCGCGCTCCTCGAGGCGCAGCCGGGCGAGGGGCCCGGGCTGGCGCTGGTCGAGGCCCACCCCCCTGCCCGGGTCCTCGCCTCCTGTGAGCCCTCCCTGGCGGCGATCCTCTTCCCGGGCCAGGAGGGGGCGGAGCGGGCCCGCTCGGCCTTCTACCGCCTCGCCTGCGGGCCGGAGACCACCACCCTGGCCCGGCTCGTCCTCCCACCTCGGGAGGCCGCGCCCTCCCTCCGGGCCCTCGACGCCGCCGTGCGGCTGGCGGCCGGACGGCTCGAGGCGGAGGACGTCCGGCGGGCGCTCGCCGGGCGGAGCACCTACCGCGCCTTCCAGGAGAGCGCCGGGGAGGCGATCCTGGTGGCGGAGGCGGAGGGCGGCCGGGTGCTCGAGTCGAACCTCCGGCTCGGCGAGCTGACCGGCTACGGCCGGCACGAGCTGCGGCGGCTCACGCTCCCCCAGCTCCTCGAGCACTCGGTGCTCGACCCGGGGGCGCTCCTCGCGCGGCTGGGCTCGGCCCGTGTGGTCCACGAGGATGAGGCGCGGCTGCGGCGGCGCCGCGGCGAGCCGGTCCCGGTCTCCATCACCACCGCCCGGCTGGAGGTGGACGGCCGCCCGGTGCTGCACCTGATCGCGCGGGACGTCACCCGGGAGCACCGGGTCCTCGCCGAGCTGAAGCAGACGCGCGACACCCTCGCCGCCCTCCACCTGGCCGGCGCCCATCTCATGGTGGAGACCGACGAGGGGGCGATCTACGACGTCCTCGCCCGCGAGCTCGGCCGCCTCGGCTTCCACTGCGGGGTCCTGGCCCCCGCCCTCGACGGGGGCTCGGGCCTGGTCTGGCGCTTCCTCTCCTTCCCCCCGCCGCTCCGGCGGGCGATCGACCGGGCGCTGGAGCGGCCGCTCGCCGCCCTCCGGATCGATCCCGCCGCCGCCCCCCTGGTGCGGCGCTGCCTCTCCGAGCACCGGACCGTCCACACCGACCTGCCCCGGCGGGCGGTGCAGGACCTGCTGGGCGGCGCCACCCCGCGCCAGCTCCGCCGGCTCGGGCGGTTGGTGGCGATCCGCCGGGTGATCCTGGCCCCGCTCCGGAGCGAGGGCCGGGCGGTGGCCGTGCTGGCGGTGGCCGCCCCCCGGCTGCGGAAGGGCGACCCCCAGGCGATCGACGCCTTCGCCCTCCAGGCGTCCATCGCCCTGGAGAAGGCCCGCCTCTTCGGGGCGCTGGCGGAGGAGCGGGCCCACCTCGAGGTCGAGGTCGACCGCCGCACGCGCGAGCTCAGGCAGGCGGTGCGGGCCCTCGAGGAGACCGACCGGCAGAAGGACAACTTCCTCGCCAACATCTCGCACGAGCTCCGCACGCCCCTGGTCACGGTGCTCGGCTACGCCGACCTGCTGCTGGCGGAGCGGCTCGGTCCGCTCGTCGATCGCCAGCGGTCCGCCCTCCAGGCCGTGGCCCAGAGCGGCCGCCGGCTCAAGGGCTTCATCGAGGAGCTCCTCGACCTCTCGCGCCACGAGCTGACCAAGGGGACCTATGCCTTCGCCGCCTTCGACCTGGGCGAGGTGGCCCGCCAGGCGGTGCTCGCCCTGGCGCCGCGCTTCGCCGAGCGCGGCCTCCGCGTCCGGGCGCGCGTCGCCCGGGGCACCCCTCGCGCCTGGGGGGACCGGGACCGCATCCTGCAGGTGCTCGTGAACCTGCTCGCCAACGCCGAGCGCTACAGCCCGGACGGCGCCGCCATCCGCGTGGCGGTGGCGGGGGTACGGCAGGGGCGGATCGAGGTGGCGGTGACCGACCGGGGGGCCGGCATCCCCTCCGAGCACCTCGCCCACATCTTCGAGCGCCTCTACCAGGTCCGCGACGACCTTGCCCCTCGCCACAAGGGCGGCGCGCTCGGGATCGGGCTCGCGATCGTGAAGGGGATCGTGGAGGCGCACGGCGGGGAGGTGACGGTGCGATCCCGGGTCGGGCACGGGAGCACCTTCCGCTTCTGGCTGGCGCCCGCCAACCCGGAGCGCGTCCGCCCGGCGGGCGCCGGCGAGCCGGGCTGAGCCGGCCGTCACGGCACCTCAGGGGCCGAGCGGCAGGACCACCGTCCCGGCCTCGCGCACCTCGAGGGGCCGCTCGACCTCCAGGGCGCCCTCCGGCCCGGTCACCCGGATGGAGAGCGTGTAGTCGCCGTCCGGCAGGCGCACCGGGTGGCGGACGCGCGTCTGGCCGGCCGGCACGGTGAGCTCGGCGCGGCGGATCAGCTCCCCCTGGCGCCGGACCACCACCTCGATCCGCGTGGCGCCGGGCAGGTGAGCCAGGTCGTAGACCAGGTCGAGATCGCGCGGCACGGCGCGGAAGAGGAAGTACCCGACCCCGAGCGCCCCGAGGAGGAGGAGGAGCCGCGCGGGGGATCTCACCCCTTGGCCTTCCGCCGGGCGCGCCGCGGGCGGACCGTGGCCTTGACCTCGGGCCGGGGCCGGCCGTCCTCGCCGGGGAGGAGCCGGATCTCGGCCTTCACCTCGATCGCCATGCCGGAGAGGGCCTTCCAGAACTCGCGGTGGAGCGCCTCCGACTCGAGGAAGCGCCGGACCTCGTCGGAGAGGACGCGGAGGATCTCGTCCTTCGCTCCCTGGGCCTGCTGCCCGACGAACCCGATGACCTCCTTGGGGAGCTTCCACTCGCGGGCGAGCCGCCGCGCGCCCTCCTCCGTCATGAAGAGCGCGCCCACCCCGGCGAGGAGCGCCTTCTTGACGCCGTCGGGCAGCAGCCCGCGGCCGACGGCCGATCCCGGCGCGGCGGCGGGGGCCTCCACCGCCGGCTCCACACGGGTCCCCGGCGCCTCCTCGTCCCCGATCGGCTTCCCCTCCATCACCGACCTCACGCGCGCGGCTGCGCTCCGATCACCGGCAGGCGGGGCGCCTTGAGCACCTGCGTGGAGACCGCCCCCGCCACGTTCCCGGACACGGTCAGGAAGGCGTGGGCCTGGGGGCTGTCCGGCGCGCCGGCGACCACCGGCATCCCCTCGTCGCCCCCCTGGCGGATGGCGAGGTCGATGGGGACCTCGCCCAGGAAGCGGATGCCCATCTTCTCCGCGGCGGAGCGCGCCCCGCCCTTCGCGAAGATGGGCGTCTCCTGCCGGCAGTGGGGGCAGACGAAGGAGGACATGTTCTCGACCAGGCCGAGGACCGGGATCGAGACCTTGTCGAACATCAGCTTCGCCCGGATCACGTCCGCCAGGGCGACGTCCTGCGGGGTCGAGACCAGCACCACCCCGGCGGCGCGCACGTTCTGGGCGAGGGTCAAGGGGACGTCGCCGGTGCCCGGCGGGAGGTCGAGGATCAGGTAGTCCAGCTCGCCCCAGTTGACGTCCCGGAGCAGCTGGATCAGGGCGCCGGTCACCATGGGGCCGCGCCAGATCAGGGCCTGGTCCGGGTCGATGAGGAAGCCGATCGACATCACCTTCACGCCGTGAGCGAAGAGGGGGTCGAGGCGCTTGCCGTCGGAGGAAGTGGGGCGCTCGGTCAGGCCGGTGAGGATGGGGATCGAGGGGCCGTAGATGTCGGCGTCCAGGATCCCGACCTTGGCGCCGAGGCGGGCCAGCCCCACCGCCACGTTCACGGCGACCGTGCTCTTGCCCACCCCGCCCTTCCCTGCCCCGACCAGGACGATGTTCTTCACCCCGGGGGTGAGCGCGGCCTGGGACACGCCGGGCGCGCTGCGGACCTGGGCGCCCCAGGACAGCTCGACCCGGGCGAAGCCGGCGCCCTTGAGGGCGGCGTGGACGTCCTTCCCGATGGTGTCCTTGAGC
>DATKAL010000155.1:0-2813 GCA_035498135.1 Anaeromyxobacter sp. | reverse complement strand
TCCAAGTCTCCTCCTACCGGGTGCAGGAGCTGGCGCGGGACGCCCTGCGGGCTGTGGCCGATCGCCCCGATCTCGCCTCGATGATGCGCGAGGCGACCGCCGAGCTCGGCAGGGCGGGGGAGCGGTTCTTCCAGGCGCTGGCGGACGGGCTGCGCGGGCCCGGGGCGCTCGGGCGCTGGGGCGGCGCGCCGGCGCGGGGCGACCGGACCGGTCCGCGCAGCGCCCGGCGGCGCCCGGACGAGGACGAGGCGGTGCGGGCCGCCCTCACCGGCGAGCTGCTCGAGCCGGCGGGCCAGGCCCTCGAGCGGCTCGACGGGGCGCTCCTCGGCCTGCGCGACCTGCTCGCCGACGCCCCCTCGCCCGGCCTCGCCCAGATCGCCCGCCGGGCCGGCGAGCTGCGGGTCGAGCTCGCCGCGGTCACCGCCATGAAGGAGCCGTCCCGGGTCTACTTCGGGGAGGTGCGCGGGCGGGGGGTCTTTCTCCGGGCCGCGCCCATCGAAGTGGCCGACGAGCTCCAGGACCGCCTCTACCGCCGCACCGACACGGTGGTGTTCACCAGCGCCACCCTAACGGCCCAAAGGAGCTTCTCCTACTTCCGGCGCCAAGTCGGGCTCGCCCCCGAGTTCGACGTGGCCGAGGAGCGCTTCGCCGGCCCCTTCGACTTCGCCCGGCAGGCGGCGATCGTCTCGCCCGAGGGGCTCCCCGAGCCGAACGACCCGGCCTTCGTCGGTCGCGCGGCGGAGGCGGTCCGCGCCCTGGCCGCCCTGACCGGCGGCCGCGCCTTCGTCCTCTGCACCTCGAACCGGAACATGCTCGCCCTGCACCGCGCCTCGCGCGACCTGCCCTACCGGGTCCTGCTCCAGGGGGAGCGGCCCAAGTCGCGCCTGCTCGAGGAGTTCAAGGCCGAACCCTCGGTCCTGTTCGCCACCCAGAGCTTCTGGGAGGGCGTGGACGTGCCGGGCCAGGCGCTCTCCCTGGTGGTGATCGACCGGCTCCCCTTCGCTCCGCCGGGGGACCCGGTGGTGGCCGCCCGGCTGCGGGCCCTGGAGGAGGCGGGGCGGGACGGGTTCTCCGAGCTCCAGGTGCCGGCCGCCGCCCTCGCCCTGCGGCAGGGGTTCGGGCGCCTGATCCGCACCCGCGAGGACCGTGGGCTGGTGGCGGTCCTCGACCGGCGGCTCGTCACCAAGGGCTACGGCCGGGCCTTCCTCGCCACCCTCCCGCCCGCCCCCCTGCTCCGCTCGATCGAGGAGGCGCGCCGCTGGTGGGAGGGCGAGGCGGGGCCCTGACCGCTACGCCGCCCCGCTCTCGGACCGGGGCGGGACCGCCGCCGCGTCGGGGTCCGCCGCCGGCAGCCTCACGGTGAAGGTGGAGCCGACGCCGATCTCGCTCGAGACGTCGATCGACCCGCCGTGCGCGAGGACGATCTTCCGCGCCAGGGAGAGGCCCAGGCCCGTCCCCTCCCCGGGCGCCTTGGTGGTGAAGAAGGGCTCGAAGAGCCGCTTCATGTGGCCGGGGGCGATCCCCTTGCCGGTGTCGGACACCCGGAGGACGCTGGCGCTCCCCTCGCGGAGAAGGGCGATGGCGACGTGGTTCGGCCGCCCCTCCTCCCGCGCCTGGACCGCGTTCACCACCAGGTTCAGGACCACGTCCACCAGCTCGCCGCGGTGGCCGAGCACCCAGGCCGGGCCGTGGACGCTGACGCTCGCCCCGCGCAGGTCCGAGGCCGCGGTCCGGACCACCGCCTGCACCACCTCGCCCAGCTCCACCGGCGCGGCCGGCTCGCCCGCCTGGTCGCGCCTGGCCAGGGAGCGGAGGTTGGTCACGATCTGGCGGATCCGCTCCATCCCCTGCAGGCTCTCGGCGATGGCGCTCGTCGCCTCCCGGCGGGCGAAGGCGATCTCGGTCCGGCCGAAGAGCGCCCGCACGCGCTCCGCCGCCCCGGCCTGGAGCCCGATCTCGGCCAGCTCGGCCAGGGTCCCCTCGTAGCAGGCCAGGTAGCGCTTGAGCTCGGTGAGGTTCGAGGACACGAAGGCGGTCGGGTTGTTGATCTCGTGGGCCACGCCCGAGGCGAGCACCCCGACCGCCGCGAGCTTGTCGGCCTGGACCAGGCGGGCGTAGAGCCGCCGCTGCTCGCCCACGTCGCGGGCCAGGCGGATCACCCGGTCGCCGACGCGGGTGGAGGTGATCTCGAAGAGGGTGTCGAAGATCGGGTCCTCGACCTCCACGATCCCGTCGCCGGCGAGCGACCACCAGCGCTCCGGGTGCCCGGCGAGCAGCGCGGCCAGGTGGCGCCCCGCCACCTCGTGGGGGCGCGACCCGAGCAGCCGCGCGAAGGCCCGGTTGGCGCGGAGGACCCGGCCCTCCCGGTCGGTCACCACCACCACCTCGTGGAGCCCGTCGAAGGCCGCCTCCCACTCGGCCCTGGCCCCCTCCAGCCCTTCCAGGGCGGCCCGCAGGCGCCGGGTCGCCTCCTCGCGGGTGGAGTGGAGGTGGCCGGCGATCGCCGAGACGGTCACCACCACGCCCGCCTCCATCGCCCAGCGGGCGAAGGTGGCCTGCGGCAGCTGGGCTGGGTCGAAGCCGGCCGCGACCGCGTCCGCCGCCACGATCGAGGCGATCGCCCAGCCGCCCACCAGCGCGATCTCGCTCGTGCGGGGGAGGATGATCGCAGCCCCCACCACCCCCACCAGGACCGCGTAGCGGAGGGGGTTCCCGGGGTCGCCGTGGAGGAGCACCACGATCAGCGGGAGGGCGACCACCAGGTAGGCCTCGAACCGGGCCCAGCGCAGCAAGGGGGCGAGGGCGTGCTCCCG
>DATKAL010000154.1:0-19653 GCA_035498135.1 Anaeromyxobacter sp. | reverse complement strand
GGTTCCCGCCGGAGACGTCGGCGATGCCGCGCCAGCGGCCGTCGCGCAGCCGGAACACCTTCCACAGCGAGCGCTGGGCGGGGAGGTTCCCCTCGCGCGTCACGCAGCGCGGGTAGACGTTGGCGACCTCGGGCCGCCCTTCCTTCATGAGCTCGGTCACCGTCACCAGCGCGGCGAGGATGTCGAGCGGCTCGAAGCCGGCCACCGCCACCGGCGCCTTCGTCCGCGCGGCGAACGGCTCGAAGATGGCCCAGCCGGTGATGATGGCGGCGTGGCCCGCGGCGAGGTAGCCCTCGATGCTGGTCTGGGGCGAGGCCGCCACGAGCTCCATCGCCGCGGGCACGTACTTGTGGACCGAGAGGACGGAGAAGTTCCTCGGGACGCCGGCGAGGAGGACCGCCGCGGTCGCCACCGCGGTGGTCTCGAACCCGCTGGCGAAGAAGACCAGCTCCTCGGCCGGGTGGGCGCGCGCCAGCTCCACCGCCTGGATGACCGAGTAGACGCTCTCCACCTTGCCGCCCTCGCCGACGGCGTCGGCCAGGGAGCGGGCGGTGCCCGGGACCCGGAGCATGTCGCCGTAGGTGGCGATCCGCACTCCCTGCCGGGCGAGGGCCACCGCCTCGTCGATCTCCGGGCAGTCGGTGACGCACACCGGGCAGCCCGGCCCCATGATCACCGTGAGGGCCTTCGGGAACACCGCGCGGAGGCCGAAGCGGGCGATCGCCTGCTCGTGGCTGCCGCAGACGTGCATCACCGAGACCGGCCGGCCGATCTCCTTCACCACCGCCTCGAGGGCGTGGGCCAGCCCCCGCGCGCGGGCCGGATCGCGGAACTTGAGCTGCTGGAAGGGGTCGGCCATCGAACGCTCCCTTCCCCCTCTACTTGCCCTCGAAGCGCGGCAGGCGCTTCCCGAAGAAGGCGTCCACCCCCTCGGTGAAGTCGGCCGAGTCGGCGCTCCGGGCCAGCTCCTCGAGCTCGCGGTCGAGGTGCCAGTCGAGCCGGTCCACCCCGGCCGACTGGTTCAGGAGGGCCTTGGTCTGGGCGATGGTCTTGGGCGGGAGGGCGGCCAGGCGCCGGCCCAGGGCCCGGACCTCCTCCTCGAAGCGGTCGTCCGGGTAGACCTCGTTCACCAGCCCCCACTCCAGGGCCTGCCGGGCGTCGAGGCGCGGGTTGAGGAGGGCCATCCCCATCGCGCGCCGGAGGCCGACGAGCCGGGGGAGGAAGAAGGTCGAGCTCTCCGCCCCGCAGAGCGCGGTCTTGGCGTAGGCCCACTCGAAGGCGGAGCGGGCGGAGCAGACCACCAGGTCGCAGCACATCGCCAGCCCCAGGCCGCCCGCGGCCGCCACCCCGTCGACCGCCGCCACCCAGGGCTTGGGGGAGCGGCGGATCTCGGAGATGGTGGAGTGGAGGTACTCCAGGATCTGCTTGAAGATGGCGCCGAAGCCGCTGGTGGCCGGGCGGGCGGTGGGGGCGAGGTAGTCGAGGTCCTCGTGCGCGCCGCCGGCGCGGATGTACTTGAGGTCGGCCCCGGCGCAGAAGGCCTTCCCGCCCGTGCCCCGGAAGATCACCGCCCGGACCGACTCGTCCCGGGCGAGCTTCAGCCCCGCGGCCCGGAGGTCCTGGGCCATCCGCACGTCCATCGAGTTGAACCGGTCGGGCCGGTCCATCACCAGGTGGCCGACCGCGCCGTCCCGCTCGATCCGGATGTGGCTCCCGTCGCTCATCAGCAGATCCTGGGGAGGAGCTCTCCTTCGGGCTCGGCCAGCATGCGCCTCCCGAAGCCGGTGTCGAGGACCACCGCCCCCGGGCGCTCGGCGATCGCCCGGGCGAAGAGCGCCGCCCGGCGGCCCTGGGGGTGGGCGCGGAGCGCCGCCAGCACCCGCTCCGCCGAGCGGGCCCGGACCCCGATCACCGCCTTGCCCTCGTTGGCCACCAGGATGGGGTCGATCCCGATCATCTCGCCCGCCGCCCGCACCTCGTCGTTCACCGGGAGGGCGGCCTCCTCCACCACGATCCCCACCTGGCCCTTGGCGGCCATCTCGTGGAGGACGCCCGCCACCCCGCCCCGGGTCGGGTCCTTCATCGCCACCACGTCCTCGCCCCCGGCGGCCAGCGCCGCCCGTACCAGGCCGTTGATGGGGGCGACGTCGGAGCGGAGGTCCCCCTCCAGGCGCAGGTCGTGCCGGCGGGCCATCACCGCCATGCCGTGATCGCCGATCGAGCCGGTGACGATCAGGACGTCCCCGGCGCGCAGGCCGGCGTCGGTCACCACCCGGTCGGCGAGCGCCACCCCGGTGGTGTTGAGGACGATCCCATCCACCTGCCCCTTGCCCATCACCTTGGTGTCGCCGGTGACCACCGGCGCGCCCGCCTCGGCGGCGGTGGCCTTCATCGAGGCCACCACGCGCTCCAGGTCGGCGCGGGGGAAACCGTCCTCCAGGATCACCGCGCAGGTGAGGCCGAGCGGCTCGGTGGCCCCCATCATGGCGAGGTCGTTCACCGTGCCGGAGACCGAGATCCGCCCGATGTCGCCGCCGGGGAAGAAGATGGGGTGGACCACGTGCGAGTCGGTGGTGACCACCAGCCAGCGGTCGCCGACCCGGAGGGCCGCCCCGTCGTCGAGGGCGGCGAGGCCGATCCCGTCGACCGGGGAGGCGAGCTGGAGGAACACGTCCTCGATCAGCTGACGCATGGCGCGCCCGCCCGAGCCGTGCTTGAGGCCGATCTTCTGGGCCGGCTTGTCCATCGTCCCTTCCTACCCGACCTTCCGCAGATCCGGGGCGCCGCCGTAGGTGTGCCAGATCCGGCACTGCCCTTCCGAGGAGACCATGCAGGCGCCCACCGGAGCCTCGGGGACGCAGGCCTTCCCGAAGAGCGGGCAGTCGTGCGGGGTGGCGAGGCCGAGCATGATCGAGCCGCAGATGCAGCCCCGCGCCTCGGCGGCCGCGTCGTCGTCCCGCACGCCGCGGGTGTCGATGGCGAAGCGGCGCCGGGCGTCGAGGTGGGCGAGGGCCGGGACCAGCTCGAGGTTGCCCCCTGGCACCTCTCCGATCCCCCGCCAGCTGCCGCCGGCCTGCCGGAACGCTCCCCAGAGCGAGCGCTGGGCGGGCAGGTTCCCCTCGCGGGTCACGCAGCGGGGGTAGACGTTGGCCACCTCGGGCCGGCCCTCCCGGACGAGCTCGGTCACCTTCACCAGGGCGGCCAGGATGTCGAGCGGCTCGAAGCCGGCCACCGCCACCGGCGAGCCGGTCTTCCGGGCGAAGGGCTCGAAGATCGCCCAGCCGGTGATGATGGCGGCGTGCCCGGCCGCCAGGTAGCCCTCGATGGTGGTCTCCTCGATGCCGGCCACCAGCTCCATCGCCGCCGGCACGTACTTGTGGACGGAGAGGATCGAGAAGTTGGCCGGAGGCTTCCCCAGGGCCACCGCCGCGGTGGCCACCGCGGTGGTCTCGAACCCGCTGGCGAAGAAGACCACCTGCTCGGCCGGGTGGCGCTCGGCCAGCTCGACCGCCTGGGCGATCGAGTAGACCACCTCGACCTTGCCCCCCTCTCCCTGCGCGTCCGCCAGGGAGCGGGCGGTGCCCGGGAGCCGAAGCATGTCGCCGTAGGTGCAGACCCGGACGCCGGCGCCGGCCAGGGCCACCGCCTCGTCCACCTCCGGGCCGTCGGTGACGCACACCGGGCAGCCCGGCCCCATGATCAGGGTGAGCCCCGGGGGCAGGACCGCCCGGAGGCCGAAGCGGGCGATGGCCTGCTCGTGGCTGCCGCAGACGTGCATCACCGCCACCGGCCGGCCGATCGCCTCCACGTTCCGCGCCAGGGCCTCGGCCAGGGCGCGCGCCCGGGCCGGGTCGCGGAACTTGAGCTCGGCGAAGAGGTCCCGCGCTCCGCTCACGCCTTGTCCTTCGCGGCGGCCAGCTCGCCCCGCACGTCGGCGGCCATCAGGTCCTCCTTGGCGCCGGTGACCTCGAGGATCTGGTCGAAGAGGGCGAGGGTCTCCTGCACCTCCTCGGGCGGGATGCGGCGGATGGCGAAGCCGACGTGGTTGAGGACGTAGTCACCGATCGCCACCGGCTCGTCGACGATGTCGAGGCGCAGCTCCTTCTTCACCCCGAAGAAGTCGACCGTGGCGTTGAGCCCGTCGATGGCGACCACCTTGCCCGGCACTCCGAGACACATGCGTTCCTCCGTCCACTCCCGCGGGTCCTCAGCGCCCCGCCTGCGCGTCCGCGACCAGCGCCTGGCCGAGCGCGATCCCGCCGTCCCCCGGGGGGACCTGGCCGTGTGTGTATACCTCGAAATCCCCTGCCAGCTCCCGCGCCAACCCCTCGGCCAGGCGGGCGTTCTGGAAGCAGCCGCCCGTCAGCACGACCGGCAAGCGACCGGCCGACCGGGCCGCCCGCCGGACCAGCGCCGCCCCGGCGGCCACCAGGGCGGCGTGGAAGCGGGCCGAGACGGGGCCGGGGCCGCTCCCCGCTCGCAGGTCGGCCGCCAGGGCCCGCCAGAGCGGCCGCAGGTCGAGCGCCGCCACCGGGCCGGTCCCGTCGAGCTCGAAGGGGTAGGGGGCGCCGGCGTGGCCCTCGGCGGCGTTGTCGAGGGCGAGGGCCACCTGCCCCTCGTAGCGGGCCAGCGGCCGGCCCAGGGCGAGCGCCCCGGCGGCGTCGAAGGCGCGCCCGGCGCCGTGGGCGAGGGGCGAGTTGAGCCCCGCCTCGAGCACGCTCCGCACCCCCTCGACCTCGCGGCGGTCCAGGGCGGCGAAGAGGGGCAGCCCCTCGAGCGGGACGCCGGCGTCGCGCAGCGCGGCGAGGGCGATGCGCCAGGGCTCCCGGATCGCCCGGTCGCCCCCGGCGAGCGCGACGGGCCGGAAGGTGGCGAGCCGCTCGAAGCGGCCGCGCTCGGCGAGGAGCAGCTCCCCGCCCCAGGCGGCCCCGTCGGGCCCGAGCCCCGTGCCGTCCCAGGCGAGCGCCAGGACCGGGCCGTCGAGGCCGTGCTCGGCCATGGCGGCGGCGGCGTGGGCGTGGTGGTGCTGCACCTCGACGAGCGGCACCCCGAGGGCGGCGGCCCGCTCGCGGGCGTAGCGGGTGGAGAGGTAGAGCGGGTGGAGGTCGCAGGCGACCAGCTCGGGCCGGAGCGCGAGGAAGGCCTCGAGCCGGGCCACCGCCGCCTCGAAGGCCTCGTAGGTCTCGAGGTTGTCGAGGTCGCCGACGTGGGGGCCGAGGGTGGCCTCCTCGCCCCGGGCCAGGCAGAAGGCGTTCTTGAGCTGCGCCCCCACCGCCAGGACCGGCCGGGCGAAGCGCCGCCGGACCCGGACCGGGCGCGGAACGAAGCCGCGCGAGCGGCGCATCACCAGGGGCCGCCCACCCACGATCCGGGCCACCGAGTCGTCGCAGCGGGAGGCGATGGGCCGGTCGTGGACGAGGAAGAGGTCGGCCACCTCCCGGAGCCGGGCGAGGGCCTCCGCGTCCTCGAAGGCGATGGGCTCGTCGGACAGGTTCCCGCTGGTCATCACCAGCGGGCGCCCGGCGTCGGCGAGGAGGAGGTGGTGGAGGGGCGCGTAGGGGAGGAGGAGCCCGACCAGCGGGCTGTCGGGGGCGATCCCGGGGGCGAGCGGCCCGCCGGGGCGGCGGCGGCAGAGGACGATGGGGCGCTCGACCGAGGAGAGCAGGGCGGCCTCGGCCTCCGCCAGCTCCGCCAGGGCGCGCGCCGCCGCCAGGTCGGGGACCATCACCGCGAGCGGCTTCTCCTCCCGGCGCTTGCGGGCGCGCAGGGTGGCGACGGCGGCCGTCGAGGTGGCATCGCAGGCGAGGTGGTAGCCGCCGATCCCCTTCACCGCGGCGATCGCCCCGGCGGCGAGCGCCGCGGCCACGTGCCGGACCGGGTCGGCCGCCGGGACCAGCGCCCCGTCCCGGTCGCGCACCTCCACCCGCGGGCCGCAGGCCGGGCAGGCGTCCGGCTGGGCGTGGAAGCGGCGATCGAGGGGATCGCCGTACTCCCGCACGCAGGCCGGGCACATCCGGAACCCGGCCATGGTGGTGGCGGGCCGGTCGTAGGGGGCGGAGAGGGCGATGGTGAAGCGGGGGCCGCAGCTCGTGCAGTTGATGAAGGGGTAGCGGTGCCGCCGGTCGCCCGGGTCGAGGAGCTCGCGCAGGCAGTCGGGGCAGGTGGCCAGGTCGGGCGGGATGGCGACCCGGCGCTCGGCCGCGCCCCCGCTCTCCACGATCTCGAAGGCGGCCACCGGCTCGGGCGGGATGGGCTCGGCCCGGACCCCGTGGATGACGGCGGCGGCCGGGCGATCGCGCACCAGGCGGGCCTGGAAGGCGTCCAGGGCGTCGGCGGAGCCGAAGGCCTCGATGGTCACGCCGGCGGCGTCGTTCCGCACCCGGCCCCCGACCCCGGTCTCGTGGGCCAGCCGGTAGACGAAGGGGCGAAAGCCCACCCCCTGGACCGTCCCGGTGAGGGCGATCCGCCTCCCCTGCCCGGGCCGCTCGGGCGCGGGCTCTGGCGTGCGGTGGGTCATGCGCCGCGGCGCGTCGCGCCCTCGGCCGTCCGATCGATGGTGGCGGGCGAGCTTATCAGCGCCCCTCCCGGCGCCGCAACCGGCCGGGGCACCGCGGCCGCGGTCGCGCGAACGCCCGCTTACGCGGGCTTCCGCTCCCACCAGAGGTCGGGGACGAGGGGCGGGACCCGGGGCCGAGCGGTGGCCCCGAGCGCGCCGAGCTCGGCGAGCACGCGCTCGACGGCCTGCGGGACGGCGGCCTGCACCGGCGGGGAGAGGGCGCAGCCGAGCTCGACGCTCTGGGGGATCACGCCCACCAGGCGGACGGTGGGCGGGACCACGCCCATGAAGTCGGCGTTCAGGATCGCCTCGCGGACGCCCGGCTCGTGGGGGCTGACCGCGAGGATGGGCGACTTCCTGAGGAGCGCCTCCTTGTCGTAGACCCGCAGCTCCCCCGGCGCGCCGCGGGCCTTGATCGCGTCCACGATCACCACCGCCTCGAGCCCGGCCAGGTAGGCGGTGAGGTCGAGCCCCGGCGTGCCGGCGTCGAGCAGCTCCACCTCCTGCGGCAGCTCCCAGCCCGCCTCCAGGACCTTCACGACGTAGGGGCCGACGGCGTCGTCGCCGGTGAGGACGTTGCCGATGCCGATGACCGCGATGCGGGCCAAGGTCGCCTCGCTGCCCCGCCCGGGCGGGGCCCGAAAATGGAGATCCCGTCCCCGGTCGCCCGGGGACGGGATCGGGATGCTACTCGAAGCCGCCGGCTAGAGCACCTTCACCCGGGCGATCTCCTCGCCCTCCGCGTCCACGGTGTGGATCGCGCAGGCGAGGCAGGGGTCGAACGAGTGGATGGTGCGGAGCGCCTCGAGCGGGAGCTTGGGATCGGCGATGGGGTTGCCGACCAGCGACTTCTCGTAGGGGCCGAGGACGCCCTTGTCGTCGCGGGGGCCGGCGTTCCAGGTGGAGGGCACCACCGCCTGGTAATTCTTGAGCTTCATCGACTTGCCGTCGGACTCGATCACCGTCCAGTGCGAGAGCGTCCCGCGGGGCGCCTCGTGGAACCCGACGCCCTTGTAGATGCCGGGCTTGAGATTGGCCATCGGGTCCACCCAGATGCGGGTGTCGCCCTTGCCGATGTTCTCCACCAGGAGCTTCCAGTGCTTCTGGGCCAGCTCGCCCAGCATCGCGCACCGGATCGCCCGGGCCGCGTGGCGCCCGAGGGTGGAGTGGAGCTGCGCCGGCTGCAGGTCGATCTTGTGGACCGCCTTGACGGCCGCCAGGGCGGCCTTGGTCCAGCGGACGGTGGGCTCGTGGCCGCTGATGAAGCCGACCAGGATCTGGGCGAGCGGCCCGACCTGGGCGGGCTTGCCCTCGAGGCGGGGCGCCTTGACCCAGCTGTAGCGGTCGGGGGCGGGCGTCTCGTGCTTCCACTCACCGGTGAACTTCGGGGCGGTCTCCTCGTCCCACGGGCCCTTGGCCCAGTTGCCGTCGTAGTAGGCGTGGGCGATCGACTCGGTGACGTTCTGCTTCAGGTAGTCGTCGTTCCAGGTCTTGATGTCGTGGGCGACCTTGAGCTCGCCGTTCCAGATCACGCCGCCCGGCAGGTCGAACTTGGTCATCTTCTCGTCGGTGGGGAGGTCCGGCACCGCGAGGTAGTTGGTGACGCCCGCGCCGTACTTGAACCAGTCGGGGTAGAACCCGGCCACCGCGGCCACGTCCGGCAGGTAGCACTGCTGGACGAAGGTCACCACCTCGTCGATCAGGGTCTTCACCTGGAACAGCTTCTCCATGTTGAGCGTGGAGGGGCTGTCGAGGATGATGGCGTTGGCGACGCCGCCGACGGCGAGGTTCTGGATGTTCGGCGTCTTCGAGCCGAGGATCGCCACCGCCTGGTTGGCCTTGCGCTGGATGTCCAGGGCCTGCAGGTAGTGGGCGACGGCGAGGAGGTTCACCTCCGGCGGGAGCTTCATCGCCGGGTGACCCCAGTAGCCGTGGCTGAAGATGCCCATCTGGCCGGCCTTGACGAAGCCCTCGAGCTTCGCCTTGACCGCCTCGAGCTGGTGGCGCGAGTTGCCCGGCCAGCTGGAGATCGACTCGGCCAGCTGCGAGGCCTTGGCCGGGTCGGCCTTGAGGGCGCTGGTCACGTCCACCCAGTCGAGCGCCGACAGGTGGTAGAAGTGCACGATGTGATCGTGCAGCGCGTGGGTGGTGATGATCAGGTTCCGGATCAGCTGCGCGTTGAGCGGGATCTCCAGGCCGAGCGCGTTCTCCACGCTGCGCACCGAGGCGAGCGCGTGCACGGTGGTGCACACGCCGCAGATGCGCTGGGTGAAGGTCCAGGCGTCGCGCGGGTCGCGGCCCTGGAGGATGGTCTCGATCCCGCGCCACATCGTGCCCGAGGACCAGGCGTTCTTGACCGCGCCGCCGTCGACCTCGACGTCGATGCGGAGGTGACCCTCGATGCGGGTCACCGGGTCGATGGTGATGAGCTTACCCATTGACGTTCACCTTTCTCGCTAGCGGCCGGCGGCGGTCTGCCCGCCGGAGAGGTTGGAGTGCGCGCGGTCGCCCACGACCACGACCGGGAACTTCCTGGAGATGAAGATGAAGACGGCGATGCCGACCGCGGCCATGCCCACGGTGACGATCGTCTCCCCGAGCGACGGGAAGTAGTCCCAGCCGGCCGAGAACGGCTTGCCCTCCGCCGTCCAGCCCACCGGCCGGTACATCGTCAGGTAGGTGTCGACGCGGTAGAACGCGCCGGCCGCGATGGCGAGGAGCGCCGCCCCGAAGAGCTTGCCCCGCTGCCCGCTGCCCTTGACCGTGAGGAACATGAAGGCCGGGGCGAGGAAGAGCGCCATCTCGAAGAGGAAGAGGAAGGTGGGGAAGTCGGCCTGGAAGAACCTGAGCTTCCCGTTCAGGACGATGTTCACCAGCCGCAGGGCGACGTAGAGGAAGAGGAGCCCGGCGTTCACCTTCGACATGTCGGCGAAGAGCTTGTCGTCCTGCTTCGCGTTCCAGGTGAGGTTCAGGATGTTCACCAGCACCACCACCGCGCCGTAGCCCATCGAGAGGCAGGAGATGAGGAACAGGGTGGGGAGCAGGCCGGTGTGCCAGAGCGGGTGGATCTTCGGGCCGGCGATGAGCATCAGGCCGCCCAGGGAGCTCTGGTGCATGGTGGGGAGGAGGATCGCCAGGGCGATGATGAAGGGCATCGCCGCCGCCAGCCGGGCTCCCCACTTCTTGCCCCAGGCCGCCCAGGAGGGCGAGGCGCTGGCCGCCGCGCCGTCGAAGACCGAGGGCAGCACCTCGACCCAGAGCACGAGCACGTAGCTGAGGACGCAGACCGCGACCTCGAGCAGGGCCGAGCCCAGGTTCCAGTACGGCACCCAGGGGAGCCAGTAGGCGTTCCAGTACCGGCCGAGGGCCACCACGATCGAGCTGGCGCCCAGGGTGTAGCTGATGGCGCCCACCAGCACCGCCGGGCGGACCAGCCCGTGGTACTTGCCCTTGTTGAGCAGGTAGCAGAGGAGACCGACGCCGTAGGCCCCGGCGCCGATGCCCGTGAAGACCACCACGTTCACCGGCTCCCAGATGCCCCAGGTGAAGCCGTCGGTCATGTTCGACACCGGCCCGATGCCGGCGAAGAACCGGTACACCATCACCGCCGCCGCGACGGCGAAGATGGCGAGCAGGGTCGTCATCAGGGGATCGAGGACCTTCCCCCCGATGGCCTGCGGATGGTCATGGGCGCTCATCTACTTGCCCTCCTCGCCGTGACCGGCCTCTTCGGCCTTCTTGTTCCGGTTGATCACGAAGGCCATCGCCGCGTAGAGCGCGATGGGGGTGAGGCCGTGCAGGTACGGCCGGTGGGACATGGTCTCCGAGAAGTGCGCGCTCGACTCCTCCGGCAGCTCGGGGAGGCCGAGCTGCTTGAAGGTGAGCGCGGGCGGAGCCAGGTACATCACCTGGGTGCCGCCACCCTCCGTCTCCCCGTAGATGTGCGGGTTGTAGCGCTTGGAGTCGGCGGCGATCCGCTGCTTCGCCTGGGCGAGCAGGTCGGCGCGCTTCCCGTAGATGACCGCGCCGCGCGGGCACACCTCGCAACAGGCCGGGTTGGCGACCGCCAGCGGCCCGGTCTTCTTCGGATCGGCCCGGTGGCGGCAGAGCTCGCACTTCACGATGCGGGGGAGCGCCTTGGTCCACTCGAACTTCGGGACGTTGAAGGCGCAGCCGATCTGGCAGTAGCGGCAGCCGACGCACAGCCCCTTGTCGTAGAGGACGATGCCGGTGCCCTTCACCTCGCCGCCCTGGTCCGTGCGGCAGTCGCGCTTCCCCTCACCCTCCTTGTGGAGGGCGCCCATCATGCAGACCGACACGCAGGACGGGTCGACGCAGTGCATGCACTGCTGCTTCATGTAGACGTTCTTGCCGTCGTCGACGACCGCCTTGATGACGTTCTTGGTGGTGCCGTTCAGGTCGGCCGGGGCGTCGTAGACGCCGCCGTTCGCGTCGACGGTGTCGGTGGGGAGGTCGTTCGCCTTCTTGCAGGCCGTCTGGCAGGCGCGGCAGCCCACGCAGAGGGTCGCGTCGAAGAGCATGCCGACCGCGTCGGGGCGGTCCGGCACCTCTTCCCGGGCCTCCGCCTCGCCGATGACGGCGGTGGCGGCGCCGGCGACGACCGCCCCCTTGAGCAGGTCTCGTCGTGAGATGCTCATGGGTGGCTACTCCTTCTGGCCCTTCTCGGAGTCCGCAGCGGAGAGCTTCTTGCTGGCCACGAAGCCCGCGCCGGCGAGGGCGCCGACGATGGCGCTGCCCAGGCCCACCGCCACCGGGCTGGCGGCGACCACGCCGTGCTCGGGGTTGACGGCCGGGTAGGCCATCGGGGCGGTCGGCTTGTCGATGGGCAGGTTCTGGTTGATGGGCACGTTGAAGACGATCCCCTGCTCGGTGCAGCCGATGCACGGGTGGCCGATGCCGATCGGCCAGGCGCCCGGGACCTCGCAGAAGGAGAGGAGCGAGCAGTTGGCGTGCGTCTGGGGCCCCTTGCACCCGAGCTTGTAGAGGCACCAGCCGTTCCGGTGACCCTCGTCGCCGTAGGCCTGGGCGAAGCGGCCGTTGTCGAAGTGCGGCCGGCGGGGGCAGTCCTCGTGGATGACGCGGCCGTAGGCGAAGGTCGGCCGGCCGAGGTCGTCGAGCTTCGGCAGCGTGCCGAAGGTGGCGAACTGAAGGACGGTGCCGAGCAGGTTGTACGGGTTGGCCGGGCAGCCGGGGAGGGTGACGATCGGCTTCTTGATCCCCTTGGCCTTCAGGATCTCGGGAGCGCCCACCGCGTCGGTCGGGTTCGGCTTGGCCGAGGGGACACCGCCCCAGGAGGCGCAGGAGCCGATGCAGATGACGGCGGCGGCCCTCTCGGCGCACTCGACCAGCGAGTCGGTCGCCTTCTTGCCGCCGACGATGCAGTAGATGCCGTCTTCCTTGCGGGGGATGGCGCCCTCGACCACGAGCACGTACCCGCCCGCCTTCTTCGCGTCCTCGAGCGCCTCCTCGATCTGCTTGCCCGCGGCGGCGAAGAGGGTCTCGTGGTAGTCGACCGAGACCAGGTCGAGGATCAGCGTCCCCGCGTCGGGGTGGCTGGTGCGCAGGAGCGACTCGGTGCAGCCGGTGCACTCCTGGAAGTGGAGCCACACGACCGACGGCTTCTTCTTGCCGACGGTCTCGGCCATCTTCTCGCCCGCCCACGCGGGCATGCCGACGGCGGCGGCGGCGGCGCTGCAGACCTTGATGAAGTCACGGCGGGAGACGCCCTTGTCCGTCTCCTGCACGGCGATCACCTGGGAGCCAAGATTGTCCATTCAGTCCTCCGGGTGGGGACGGACTGTACCGATCCGAATCGGAATTGCAATCCGGCAAATTCAAGGAAAGCTTGGGGAAATCGCGCAGCGCACGATTTGCCGCCTTCCGTCGCAGGAGAAGCTTGAGGTGCGTCATTTCGCACCCGGCCCCGGGGTCCGTTTCTTGACGGAGATCAGGGATTGGAAGGGCCTGGAGCCGAAACCGGCCCCGGAAATGGCATTTGTGGACTTCATCGGACAACATTGACCATACCAATCCAATACAATTTTTGCGCGCCCTCTCGACCCCAGAAAAAACGCCGCAGCCTCCGATCCGAGCCCGGATCGGCCCTCGAAGCGCGCGATCCGACGCCGAGACCGGGTCCCGCCTCCGGAGTCGAGCGCCGGCACCACCGTCACCGAGGGTGATGGCTCGCGGCGCCGCCGCCTGTACGGGGGGCGCTGCCCGGGGATGCGCTACTTCACCGCACCGATGGTGAAGCAGGCGATGAAGAGGGATGAAGGTGAGCGCGCACACCGGTCCCCGGGTGGGCGAGCACCAGCGTGATCAGGGCGCGCCGGTGCGGCGGCGGTCGGTCAGCGCACCGAGCGGCTCGGCCGAGGCCAGCTCGGGCGCCGTGGCGGGGCGCGGCAGGGCCTCGACCGGAGCCAGCTCTGGGAGCTCCGCCCCTTCCGGCGCGGCCCGCAGCTCCTCGAACCGCCGGGCGGCCGGCAGGACCCTCGCCTCGAGCGAGGCCACCGTCCGGTTGTAAGCCTCCACCGACTGGGCCAGGCTCTTCCCCACGCGGGCGAAGTGGCTCCCCAGGTCGCCGATCCGCTTGTAGAGGTCGCGCCCCAGGGCGGCCACGTGCTCGGCGTTCTCCGCCACCGCCTCGCGCTGCCATCCGTAGGCGGCCGCCTTGAGGAGGGCGATCAGGGTGGTGGGGGTGGCGAGGATCACCCGCCGCTCCGCGCCGGCCTCGAGCAGGCCGGGGTCCGCCTCCAGGGCCGCGGCGTAGAAGCTCTCTCCGGGGAGGAAGAGGACCACGAACTCGGGCGTGCTCTGGAACTGCTCCCAGTAGGCCTTCCGGGAGAGGGCGAGGACGTGCTCGCGCAGCTGGCGGGCATGCTCGGCGAGCAAGCGGACGCGGCTCGCCTCGTCCTTCGCCTCGGCCGCGTCGAGGTACGCGGCGAGGGGGGCCTTGGCGTCCACCACCACGTCGCGCCCGCCGGGCAGGTGGACCACCAGGTCCGGGCGCAGGCGACCTCCCTCGGCCTCCACCGAGGCCTGCTCGTGGAAGTCGCAGTGGTCCACCATCCCGGCCAGCTCCACCACCCGGCGCAGCTGGAGCTCGCCCCAGCGGCCGCGCACGTGCGGCGCCCGGAGGGCCTTGACCAGGTTCGAGGCCTCGGCGCGGAGCTGGCCCTGGGCCTCGGCCACGGTCCGCAGCTGCTCGGCCAGCTTGCCGTAGGCACCCTCGCGCGCCTTCTCGATCTCGCGGATCTGGCCGTCCAGCTTGCCGAGGGTGTCCTTCACCGGAGAGAGCAGCTCGGAGATGGCCCGCTCCCGCTTGTCCAGGTCGCTCCGCGCCCCCTCCTGGTATTTCTCCAGGCTGGCCCGCGCCAGGGAGAGGAAGGAGGTGGTGGTCTCGCGGAGGGCGTCGGCCGAGAGGGCCTTGAAGGCGTCGGTGAGCCGGGTCCGGGCGTCGTCGACGATCGCCAGCTTCTCCGCGGCCGCGGCCCGCTCGGCCTCGAGCCGCTCGCCGAAGTGGCGCCGCTCCGACTCCGCCCGGCCCTCCGCTGCTCGCCGCTCCGCCTCGGCGCGCTCCGCGCCCGCCCGGCGCTCGGCCTCGAGCCGTTCCGCGGCCGTGGCGCGCTCCCCCTCCAGCCGGGCCTCGGCCAGCGCGGCGCGCCGCCCGGCCCGCGCCCAGAGGAAGACGCCGGCGCCGCCGCCGAGCGCCGCGCCGAGCGAGAAGGTGAGCAGGGCTCCCCCGTCCATCACGACAGGGTAGCGCGCCGGTCGGACACGCCGCCGGACCCCCCGGCCCCCCGCCGCCGGGGTAAAAGGAGCGCCCGGAGGAGCCTGCCATGCCCCGTCGCGCCGCCCTCGTCCTCGTCCTCGCCTTCGCCGCCCTGCCGGCCGTCGCCGCCCCGCCCTCCGCACCGGCCTCCGCCTTGCCGGACGCCACGGCCCTGCGCCGGCTCGAGGCGCAGTACGCGCCGGTGGACCTGGCGGTGGACCTCTCCCAGGTCTCCCCCGGGGAGCGGACCGCGCTGGCGCGGCTGGTCGAGGCGGGGCGGATCATGGACGCGCTCTTCCTCCGCCAGGTCTGGGCGGGCAACGAGGCGCTCCTGCTCGGCCTCCTCCAGGAGCCGGGCCCGCTCGGAGCGGCGCGGCTCGCCTACTTCCTCCGGAACAAGGGGCCCTGGGACCGCCTCGACGGGAACCGCCCCTTCCTGCCCGGGGTCCCGGGGAAGCCGGCCGGGGCCGGCTTCTACCCGGCGGGCGCGGGCAAGGGGGACGTGGAGCGGTTCCTGGCCGGGTTGCCGCCCGCCGAGCAGGAGGCGGCCCAGGGCTTCTTCACCGTGCTCCGGCGCCGGCCGGACGGGACGATGGCGGTCGTGCCGTACAGCGTCGAGTACCAGGGCGAGCTGGCGCGGGCCGCCGAGCTCCTCCGGGCGGCGGCCGAGGCCACCGCCGACGAGGGGCTCCGGACCTTCCTCCGAGCCCGCGCCGACGCCTTCCTCGACGACGCCTACCGCCCCTCGGACGTCGCCTGGATGCGGCTCGACTCGCCCGTCGAGGCGACCATCGGCCCGTACGAGGTCTACGAGGACGGCTGGTTCAACGCCAAGGCGGCCTTCGAGGCCTTCGTGGGCCTCCGGGACGAGCAGGAGACGGCGCGGCTCGCCCGGTTCGCCGCCGAGCTGCAGGGGATCGAGGACGCGCTCCCCATCGACGCGGCGCTCAAGGGACCGGTGGGGGCGCTGGCGCCGATCCGGGTGGTGAACGAGCTCTACGCCGGCGGCGACGCCGACCGGGGCGTGACCACCGCCGCCTACAACCTGCCCAACGACGAGCAGGTGGTGCGGGAGCTGGGCTCGAAGCGGGTGATGCTGAAGAACGTCCAGCGCGCCAAGTTCGAGAAGGTGCTGGTCCCCATCGCCCGGACGCTCCTCGCTCCGCCCGATCGGGCCCGGGTCGCCTTCGAGCCCTTCTTCGTCCACATCCTCATGCACGAGCTGGTGCACGGGCTCGGGCCCCACGAGATCACCGTGGGCGGGCGGAAGACCACGGTGCGCGCGGAGCTCGGCGACCTCTACAGCGCGCTCGAGGAGGCGAAGGCCGACGTGGGCGGGATGTTCGCCCTCCAGAAGCTGGTCGACGACGGGAAGCTCGAGCCCGGCCTGCTCCAGAGCCTCTACGCCACCTACCTGGCGGGCGCGTTCCGGGGCATCCGCTTCGGCCTGGTCGAGGCGCACGGCAAGGGGACCGCCCTCCAGCTCAACTGGTTCCTGGACGCGGGCGCCTTCCAGCTCCGCAAGGACGGGACCTTCGCGGTCGACCCGGCGAAGATGCGGACGGCGGTCACCGCCCTCACCCGGGAGCTCATGACCATCCAGGGCAGGGGAGATCGGGCCGCGGCCCAGGCCCTCCTCGAGCGGCTGGGGGTGATCCGGCCGGAGGTGCGGCGCGCCCTCGAGCGGCTGGAGCGGGTGCCGGTGGACATCGCCCCGCGGTTCGTCACCGCCCGGGCGCTGGCGCGGCCGGAGTGACGGTCTTCGCCGGGTGACCCGGCGGCGCGGGCCCACTCGGGGCCCGCCTTTGACGTTCGCCTCCCCGGGGCGAGAAGCTCCCGGCTTCGGGAGGCGCGATGGAGGAGAAGGGGCTCGAGGATCGCGAGCTGGCGCTCGGCCACGAGGGGCTCGACCGTGAGCACGGGCTCCAGGTCCAGATGCTGGAGGCGATCGAGGAGGCGGTGGCGGCCGGCGAGGCGCCCGGAGCGGTGGAGGAGCTCCTCGAGCGGCTCCGCGCCTGCTCGGACGTCCACTTCGCGAGCGAGGAGCTGCTGATGCGGCTCCACCGCTACCCCCGCTACGGGATGCACGTGGAGGAGCACCGGCGCTTGCTGGATCAGCTCGGGACCCTGCGGAGCGGCGAGGACCCCCGCGCCCTGGTCCGGGTAGTGGAGACCTGGATCGAGGAGCACGTCCGGGGCATGGACCGCGACTTCGTGGAGCACGTCACCGCCGGGAGGCGGCGGTGACGAAGCCGCCCTACTGCAGGGCGACGACCCCCTCGTCCTCGTCGTAGGCGAACAGGTCGCCGTAGCGGGCCCAGCCGATCCAGGTGGCGAACACCCGCTCGTAGTCCTCGGCCGGCATCCGCAGGACGATGGTCTCGAGGACGAAGTCCCGCGGGAGGCGGTGGCTCGGCTCCTCCTGGAGCGCGTCGCGCACGTCGGAGAAGATCCGCAGCTCGAGGAGCTTCTTCTTCCAGACCCCCTTCCGATCCTCCGGGTCGGCCCTCACGAACGCGCGCCCCTCCGGCGTCAGGACCGCCAGGCGCTTGGGGGTGTCGACCAGGTCGAGCATCTCGGCCGCCTTCACCAGGGTGAGGAGGTGGCCGAACTCCCGGTTGGTCTCGGCCGCGATCCGGAAGACGTCCTCCTTCCCGTCCCGGGCGTCCAGGTACTCGAGGAGGCCGACGATCTCGCTGGCCGGCGCGTCGGGGAGCACCTCGGTCACCGCCACGGCCGCCGCGGCCGGGACGTCGGGGAGCTCGTGGCCGGTGATGAGGTCGTGGAGCCGGTCGACCAGGGCCAGCACCTCGCGGGAGCGGTAGTCGCGCGGGCGGGGGAGGGTGTTCTCCACGATGGTCTGGACCTTGCCGGGGTTCGCCCCCAGGACCACGATCCGGTCGGCCATGTAGGCCACCTCCTTGATGTCGTGCGACACCAGGAGGATCGAGGAGGGGTTGGTCTCGCGCACCGCCCAGATGTCGAGGAGCTCGGCCCGGAGCGCCTCGGCGGTGAGCGCGTCCACCTGGCTGAAGGGCTCATCCATGAAGAGCACCTCGGGCCGGAGCGAGAGGGCCCGCGCCATGCCCACCCGCTGCTTCATCCCCCCGGAGAGCTCGCGCGGGTAGGCCTCCTCGAAGCCGGCCAGGCCCACCATCCGGATCGCGTCCGAGGCCCGGCGGGCCACCTCCTCCTCGGGGAGGCGGGCGGCGTGGAGCACCGCCTGGACGTTCTCGGTCACCGTCATCCAGGGGAAGAGGGCGAAGCTCTGGAAGACGATCGCCACCCCCGGGGCGAGCCCGTCGAGGGCGGTCCCGCGGTAGCGGACGGTTCCGCGGGTGGGCTGGATCAGGCCGGCCAGGATCCGGAGGATCGTGGACTTGCCGCAGCCGGACGGCCCGAGGAGGGCCACCACCTCGCCCGGCTTCACCGCCAGGGAGACGTCGTCGAGGACCTCGAGCTTCTGCCCCGAGGGGAGCGTGAAGACGTGGCTCACGTGCTCCATCTCGCAGAGGGGAGCGACGGCGCCCGGCGTGGCGGTGGCGACGGCGGCGGTGGCGGCGGGCTCGGCCATGGCGCGATCCTAGCGAAGCAGGGAGTAGCGGTGCTCGGCGAGGTCGTTGAGCGGCCGCCAGACCAGCCGGTTGAAGAGGACCACCATCGCCGACATGACCACCACGCTCCCGGCGAGGAGCGGGAAGTCCGCCTTCTCCGCGGCGGCGCTGATCTGCGAGCCGAGGCCGAAGGTGGAGAGCCCCTGGCCCCGGAAGGTGACGTACTCGGAGACGATGGAGGCGTTCCAGGCGCCGCCCGCCGCCGTCACCCAGCCGGTGACCAGGTAGGGGAGCACCGCGGGGAAGAGGAGCTGGCGGAAGAGGGCCAGCCCCCGGATGCGGTAGCTCCGGGCCGCCTCCCGCAGGTCGGCGGGGACCGCCATCGCCCCGGCCACCACGTTGAAGAGGATGTACCACTGGGTCCCGAGGAGCATGAGGACCACGCTCCCCGCCCCGAGCCCCATCCCGAGCCGGGCCATCACCGCCAGCGCCGCCGGGAAGAGCATGGGCGCAGGGAAGCTCGCCACGACCTGCACCACCGGCTGGAGGGCCCGGGAGAGGCGGGGCGAGAGGCCGATGGCCAGGCCGGCGGGGAGCGCCCAGAGCGTCCCGAGCGCGGTGGCGACGAGGACGCGCCCGAGGGTGAGGAGGGCCGCCCCGGCGGTGAGCCCCCAGGACCGGGCGGGCACGACCCGCAGCAGCGCCACGAGCTGGAGGGCGCCGAGGACGAGGAGGAGCACCAGGCCGGCGAGCAGGAGCGCCGAGAGGACGCGCTGCACCGCGGCCGGCTCGGTCCGGGCCGGCGCCTCCGGGCGCGGGGCGCTGGCCCGCCGCCGGAGCGCCGCCCCGAGGCGGGCGGCGAGCGCCCCGGAGGCCGCCAGGATCCGCGAGCGCCGGAGGAGCTCCAGGAACCAGGACTCGGCCGCCTCGGTCTGCCCCCCCTCCTCGAGCCGGAACTTCTGCGACCAGACCACCACCGGCCGCCAGAGGAGCTGGTCCAGGGCGACGATCATGATCGTCATCGCGAGCACCGCCCAGGCCATCGCCCCGACGTCGCCCCGGGCCACCGCCACGCTCATGTAGGAGCCGAGGCCGGGGAGGCGGAAGTCCTTGTCGCCGAGGACGAAGGCCTCGGTGATCATGAGGAAGAACCAGCCGCCGGCCATCGACATCATCGAGTTCCAGACCAGGCCGATCACCGAGAAGGGCAGCTCGACCCAGCGGAACCGCTCCGTCCAGGTGAAGCGGTAGACCCGCGCCACCTCCAGCTGGTCGGCCGGCACCGAGCGGACCGACCGGTAGAAGCTGAAGGTCATGTTCCAGGCCTGGCCGGTGAAGATCATCAGGATCGAGGCGAGCTCGAGCCCGACGTTGGAGCGGGGGAAGAGGGCCACCAGCGCGAGGAGCAGGGCCGGCATGAAGGCCAGGACCGGGACGCTCTGGAGCACGTCGAGGAGCGGGATGAGGACCCGCTCCGCCCGGTGGTCCTTGGCCGCCCAGTAGCCGTAGACCAGGGTGAAGAGGAGGGAGAGGACGTAGGCGGCCAGGCCGCGGGAGAGCGAGAGGAGGGTGTAGCCGGGCAGGGCCCAGGGCGAGGTGTCGATCTCCACCACCGGGCGGAGCTCGCCGGTCCAGCCGCCCGCCACCCGGCCCACGGCGAAGGCGATCCCGCCCAGCGCCGCCAGCACCACCAGGTCGGCGAGCGAGATCCCCCGCGACCGGCGCAGGAACGCGGTCGCCTCCCCCCA
>DATKAL010000153.1:0-11784 GCA_035498135.1 Anaeromyxobacter sp. | reverse complement strand
GCGGTGGAGGCCCGCCCGGGCGGCGCCGAGGGGACCTGGATCGCCGCGGCCGGGTTCGTCGCCGTCACCTACCTCGCGATCCTCGCCCGCGCCTGGCTCGGGCGGGCGGGCGCGCCCGGGCCCGGGTCCACCGCGGCCGCGGCCCTGGCCGGGCTCGCCTTCGCCGGCTTCGCCCTCCACCTCACCGAGGACACCCAGGCGCTCCTCCGGGCGGCGCTGGTGGGCGGAGCGGGGGCGGCCGAGGTCGCCCTGGGCGCCGCCGTCGCCGGGCGGGACCGGGCGCGGGCCACCACGCTGCTCGGCGCCGCCCTGGCCCTGCTGGCGGGGGCGGCCGCCTTCCTCTTCTCCGGGGCAACCATCACCGTGGTCTGGGCGGCCATGGCCTGCGCCACGGCGGTGCTGGCGGCCCGGGAGCGCGATCCCTGGTGGCTGGGCGGGGCGATCGCCCTGTTCGCCGCCGCCCTGGTGCGCCTGGCCGCCTTCGACGCGCTGGCGGTCGAGCGGGCCCGCGAGCTCTTCCTCTCCAGCGCCGGCGCGGAGGGGCGGCTCGGACCGCTCCTCCTCCTGAACCCGCGCGCCCTGGCCCTCGCCGCCACCGCCCTCGCCCTGCTGCTCGCCGCCCGGGCCGCCGCCCGGGCCGGGGAGGGCTGGCGGGTGGCGGCGGGGGGGCTCGCGACGGTCGGCTGGACGCTGGCGGTGATGCTCGCGGTCACGGAGGCGCGCGACCTCGTCCTCACCCTCCCGGCGACGCCGCCGCCGGGGGACCGGGCCGCCTTCGCCGCCCTCCGGCAGGCGGTCGGCTCGGCGCGCCTCGAGCAGGAGGCGGCGCTCTCGGCGACGACGAGCCTGGTCATGGCCGCCTGCGCCGCGCTGCTGGTGGCGGGCGGCTTCGTCTTCCGCGACGCGCTCCAACGCTGGCTCGGCCTCGCCCTCTTCGGCATGGTCCTCGGCAAGCTCCTCCTCGCCGACGTGTGGCGCCTCTCCCGGCTGCTCCAGGTGGCGGTCTTCGTCGGCGTGGGCGTCCTCCTCCTCGCGGCGGCCTTCCTCTACGCCCGGTTCGGGAAGCGGATCGCCGCTCTGCTGCGGGAAGGGCCGCCGGGCGGCGCGCTCCTCGTGCTGCTCGCCGCCGGCCTGGCCTTCCCCGCCCGGGCGCTCGACCCCTCGCCGTTCCGGGTGGTGCGGGAGATCGGCGGGGTGGAGCGGGCGGGGCTCCACGCCCTGGAGGTGGACCCGGTGCTCCTCCGGGAGAGCCGCGCGCCGGGGGCGACGCTCGGCGACGTGCGGATCCGGGACGCCGGCGGGGCCGAGGTGCCCTGGGCCCTCCGGCTCGTCGGGGGAGAGCCGGCCGAGCGTACCGTGGAGGGGAAGGTGATCGATCCGGTGGTGCTGCCGGACGGCGCGGTCCGGGCGGTCGTCGACCTCGGCCCGTCCCCCCCGCGCCACGGCGAGCTCCGGCTCGACCTCGAGGGGAAGGAGTTCCTCCGGGCGGTGAGGCTGGAGGTGTCGGACGACGGCCGGCGGTACGGGCTCCTCGCCGAGGGGGCCCGGGTCTGGTCGATCGCCGGCGGGGGCGACGCGCGCCGCACGGCGGTGCGCCACCCGCTCTCCGAGGCGCGCTACGCCCGGGTGACGCTCCTGCCCGGGGCGGGCGATCCCCCCCGCATCGTCGGGGCGCGGGCGGCCCCGGGCGACGCGCCGGAGCCGAGCTACCGGACCCTGCCGGCGCAGGCCCTGCCGGCGAAGCGCTCGCCGGACGGGCGCGAGACGCTCCTCGATCTGGACCTGGGCGCGCCCGGGCTCCCCGTCGAGTCGCTCGCCCTGGAGGTGGCGACGCCGGCCTTCGAGCGGCGGGTCCGGGTCCTGGCCGGGCCGGACGGCGCGCACTGGACGCCGGTGGGCGGCGGGGTGGTGTGGAGAGCCCTTCCGGGCGAGGCCGGCGCGGCCGCGGAGGGGCTGCGGCTCGCGGCCGAGGGCGGTGGGCGGCGCTTCCTCCGGCTCGCCATCGCGGACGGCGACTCGCCGCCGCTTCAAGTGACCGCGGTCCACCCCGGCTGGCGGCCGCGCGAGCTGGTCTTCCAGGCGGCCGCGGCCGGGGCGCACCAGCTCCTCGTCGGCGCCGACGTGGCGCGGCCCGCCTACGACCTCGCCGGCCTCCTCGCCCGGAACGGCGCCGCGCCCGCCGCGCCCGCCCGGCTCGGCCCGGAGCGGCCCAACCCGGCCTTCCATGAAGGGGCACCGGCGCTCCCCTTCTCGGAGCGGCACCGGGGGGCGCTCGCCGCCGGGCTGGCGGTCCTCCTGGGCGTGCTCGCCCTCTGGGCGGTCAGGCTCCTGCGCGGCGGCGGGCCCGCCGCGCCGGGTGGGACGGGCTAGCGTGCCATCCCATGACCCCAGACCACGCGCTCGCCCGCGAGGGGGAGGGGCTCGCAAGGGTCCGGAACTGCTGAGGGAGGGGGGTCGCGCCAGGGGGGGCCGGGGGTGCGCCGGGAAACCTTGACAGCCTTGGCACCCGGATCGTATATGACCGCCCTTCCGGAGGGCCGGCGCGCCGCGGCACCGCGCGACCAGGGCACTCCCCCCGAGATCTCGAAGGAGAAGCGCGATGTACGCGGTGATTCGGACCGGCGGGAAGCAGTACCGCGTCGCCCAGGGCGACCGGGTCAAGGTGGAGCAGCTCACCGGCGACGTCGGCGGGAAGGTGAGCTTCGACGTGCTGCTCGTCGGCGGCGAAGGCGAGGCCCGGATCGGCAAGCCGACCGTGGCCGGGGCCACCGTCGAGGGCGAGATCGTCGGCCAGGGCAAGCACAAGAAGGTGATCCACTTCCGCAAGAAGAAGGAAGGCTGGACCAAGAAGCGGGGACACCGGCAGCCCTACACCGAGGTCCTCATCACCACGGTCCGCGCCTAGCGGAGGAGCGACACGCATGGCTCACAAAAAAGGACAGGGCTCTTCTCGCAACGGGCGCGACTCCCCCGGCCAGCACCGGGGCGTGAAGGTGTACGGCTCCGAGAGCGTGGTGGCGGGGAACATCCTGGTCCGCCAGCTCGGTACCGTGATCCACCCCGGGCAGAACGTCGGGATGGGGAAGGACTTCACCCTCTTCGCGCTCATCGACGGCAAGGTGAAGTACACCCGGGCGCGCGGCGATCGGCGCGTCGTCTCGGTGCTCCCCCAGGCCTAGGCCTCCGGGCGAGCCCCCTGCAGCGCGGCGCCGCGGGCCCGAGGGTCCGCGGCGCTCGTGTTTGTGCCCCGGCGATCCCCGGCCGGCGAAGGAAGGACCGACCATGAAGTTCGTCGACGAGGTCCGGATCCACGTCAAGGCCGGCGACGGCGGCGACGGGGCCGTGGCCTGGCGCCGGGAGAAGTTCATCCCCCGCGGCGGCCCGGCCGGCGGCGACGGCGGGAACGGCGGCGACGTGGTCCTGGTGGTCGACCCGCAGCTCTCCACCCTCCTCGACTACCGCTACGTCCGCGAGCACCGAGCCCGGAGCGGCGGGAAGGGGCTCGGCTCCGACATGAACGGGCCGGACGGGGCCGAGCTGGTCCTGCGGGTCCCGCCCGGGACGGTGGTGAAGGACGCCGGGAGCGGTGAGACCCTCGCCGACCTGGGCACCGCCGGGGAGCGGTTCGTGGTCGCCAAGGGCGGCCGCGGCGGCCTGGGCAACATGAACTTCGCCACCTCCACCAACCAGGCGCCGCGCTACGCCCAGGACGGCACCCCGGGCGAGGAGCGCGACCTGGCCCTCGAGCTGAAGCTCCTCGCCGACGTCGGCATCGTCGGCTACCCGAACGTCGGGAAGTCCACGCTCATCAGCCGCCTCTCCCGCGCCCGGCCCAAGATCGCCGACTACCCCTTCACCACCCTGGTGCCGAACCTCGGGGTGGCGGCCTGGCGCGACCGGAGCTTCGTGGTGGCCGACATCCCCGGGCTCATCGAGGGGGCGCACGAGGGGGCGGGGCTCGGCCACCAGTTCCTCCGCCACGTGGAGCGCTGCCGGGTGCTCGTCCACCTGGTGGACGGCGCCAGCCCCGAGCCGGGCCGGAGCCCGAAGGCCGACCTCGACGCCATCGACCGCGAGCTGGCGCTCCACTCCCCCGAGCTGGCGAGGAAGCCGCAGGTGGTGGCGGTGAACAAGGTCGACGTCCCCGAGGCGCGGGCGGCGGGGGAGAAGCTCCGCAAGCTGCTCGGCCGGCGGAAGCGGCCGGTGCCCGTCCACCTCCTCTCGGCCGTCACCGGCGAGGGGCTCCAGGAGCTGCTCGACGCGGTCGGCCGGGAGCTCTGGACGGACGCGAGGCCGCGGCGCGCCGGCCGGGGGCGCAAGCTCGCCAAGCCGAGGGCGGCGCGGTGAGCGGGGCGGGCAAGGCCGACTTCCTCGTCCCCGGGCGAAGGGCCCGGATCGACGAGGTGGTGGCGGGCCGGACCCGCACCCTGACGGTGGTGATGGAGGCGTTCTGCGACCCGCAGAACGTGAACGCCGTCCTCCGCACCTGCGAGGCCTTCGGGGTCCAGGAGCTCCACGCGGTCGAGGGGGTGATGAAACCCTACGACCGGAACAAGAAGATCAGCCAGAACGCCGACAAGTGGCTCGACGTCCGGCGGTGGCGCTCCACCGCCGAGTGCCTCGGCCACCTGCGAGCGGAGGGCTTCGCCGTCTACGCCACCCACCTCGGCGCCGGGTCCCGTCCGCTCTCCGCGCTCCCCTTCGCCGGCAAGGTCGCCCTCGTCTTCGGGAACGAGCACCGCGGGGTCTCCAGCGAGGCCCGCGCCCTGGCCGACGCCTGCTACGCCATCCCCATGCGCGGCTTCGTCCAGTCGCTCAACGTCTCGGTGGCGGCCGCCATCTCCATCGCCCACGCGGTGGAGCGGCGCGAGGTGGAGCGCGGCCGGCACGGCGATCTCGAGGAGGCCGAGGCGGCCGCCCTCCGGGAGCGGTTCTACGTGCTGGCGGTCAAGCAGCGGGCTCGGATCGCCAAGGCCGAGGCGGTGGCGACGAGGCGGGCGGCCCGGCGGCGCTGAGCGCGCTACCGGCAGCCCTCCCAGAAGGCGCGCAGGTCGTCGGGGAGGGGAGCCTCGAGCAGGAGCGGGGTGCGCGTCTCGGGGTGCGGGAGCTCGAGCCGCCAGGCGTGGAGGGCGTGGCGCGGGAGCCGGAGCCGCTCCTGGTCGGCGGCGGTCATCTCCCGCCGGGTGAACCGGTCGAAGATCGCCTCGTCGGGGCCGTAGATCTTGTCGCCCACCATGGGCAGGCCGGCGTGGTGGAGGTGGGCGCGGATCTGGTGCTGCCGGCCGGTGCGCGGCCGGCAGGCGAGCAGCGCCACCGGGGCGCCGTCGGGCGCGGTCCGCCGGCCCAGCACCTCGAACCCGGTGACCGAGGGGAGCCCGCCGGCGTGGACGTGCATCCGCACCCGGACCGCCGAGGCGCCGGTCAGGGCGAGGGGGGCGTCCACCGCGAACCGGTCCTCGGCCGGCACCCCGAGGGCCAGGGCGAGGTAGGTCTTCGCCACCCGGCCGCCGGCGAAGTCGCGCTTCAGCCGGCGCGTCACCTCGGGGGCCGCCCCGCAGGCGAGCAGGCCGGAGGTCTCGCGGTCGATCCGGTGGGCCGGATCCACCTTCCGGTCCGGGAAGCGGAGCCGGGCGAGCGAGGTGAAGGTGTTGGCGGAGTAGCGGGCGGTGGGGTGGACCGGGAGCCCGGCCGGCTTGTCCACCACGAGGAGCGCGCCGTCGTCGTGGACCACCCGGAACTCCTGCGGCGTGTCGGGCTCGGGCTCCGGCTCGCGCAGGAGGGCGAAGGAGAGGCCGGGCGTGACGCGGGTCGAGGGCTTGAGCGTCCGGGCTCCCTCCGCCTCCAGCCGGTGCGCGATCAGGTACTGGATCCGCTCCCGGGAGAGGCGCCGGATCTTCTCCTGGAGGTAGCGATCGAGCCGCCAGCCGGCGTAGTTCGCCTCCACGGTGAAGGGGATCCGGACCCGCGTCGCCACGGTGGGGGAACATACCACTTGAACCGCCGCTCCCGGCTGGGTCAGGATCGACGGCTCGATGCGCCACCTGCTCGCCCTCCCCCTCGCCGCCCTGCTCGCCGGGGCCGGCCCCGCCCTGGCCGCGCCGGTCAAGGTGGCGGTCCTCCCGCTCGACGCCCCCCCCGAGCTCACCCACCTCGGCAAGAGCCTCTCCGAGGCGCTCGCCGACGAGGCGCGGAAGGTGGGCGGGCTCGAGGTGATGGGGCCGGACGCGGTCGAGCGACGGCTCGGCCGGGCCGGGGCCCTGGCGGCGGTGCGCTGCGCCGACGATCCGGCCTGCCTGGCCGAGCAGGGCGCCCGGCTGGGCGTGGACCGGGTGGTGGGCGGCTGGCTGCGGAGGGCGGGCGACGACTACAAGGTCGGGCTCGAGCACGTGGAGGTGGGGAGCGGGGCGGTCCTGGCCGGGCTGGAGCGCCAGATCCCCATCGCCTCGCGCCGGCTCCGCCCCGACGTGGTGGCGGCCGCGCCCGGCCTCCTCGGCGGGAAGGCGGACATCACCGGGGTGCTCGAGGTGAGCGCCAACGTCCCCGGCGCCACCGTGCTCCTCGACGACGCGCCGGTCGGGCCGGCGCCGCTCTCCCGGGCGCTCAAGCCGGGGAAGCACAAGGTGCAGGTGTCCCGGGCCGGGTACGCGGCCGCCGATCCGGTCTGGATCGAGGTGCCGGCGGGCGGCGTGGCGCGCCACCGTCAGCGCCTCTACGAGATCCCGGCCCGGGAGCGCGGGAACGAGGGCAAGGCGAGCCAGCCGGGCGCTCCGCGCTGAGCGGGCCCCCGGCGGGACCCTGGGAAAGCCCGGTCGGATCGATCGATTACGAGGACGGGCGAGGACGGCATTGACGCTGCCGATCCCTCGTCGTAGTTTGGCGCCCCGGGTTGAAACGCGCCGCTGTCATCATTCCGGCCCGGTACGGCGCGACGCGCTTTCCCGGGAAGCCCCTCGCCGAGCTGGCCGGGAAGCCCCTCATCGCCCATGTGGTCGAGCGCGCCCGGCGGGCGCGCGGGGTCGAGGTGGTGGCGGTGGCCACCGACGACGACCGGATCGCGACCGCCGCCCGGGTCGCCGGGGCGGAGCCGATCCTCACCGGCCCGGCCGCCACCGGGACCGATCGGGTGGCGGAGGCGGCGCGGCGGCTCGCGCCCCGGCCGGAGATCGTGGTGAACCTGCAAGGGGACGAGCCGCTCATCGAGCCGGAGGCGATCGAGGCGCTCCTCGCCGCCATGGCCGGGGACGGGGTGGTGATGGCCACCCTGGCGCGGCCCCTCGAGCCGGAGGAGCTCTCCCGGACCCAGGTGGTGAAGGTGGTGACCGACCTCGCGGGGGACGCGCTCTACTTCTCCCGGGCGCCCGTGCCCCACCGTCGCGCGGGGGGCCAGAGCCCCCTCGCCCGGGCCCACGTGGGCATCTACGGCTTCACGGCCGGGTTCCTGGAGCGGTTCACGGCGCTCCCGCCCGGCCGGCTGGAGGGCGAGGAGGCCCTCGAGCAGCTCCGGGCGCTGGAGCACGGCTTCAAGATTCGCGTGGCCGACACCGGCTACCGCGGCTTCGGGATCGACACGCCGGAGGACCTGGAGCGGGCGAGGGCGCTCCTCGTCCCGCCGCGTCCATGACCAGGGGGCACCCATGGTGAAGCGAGGCAAGAAGACCAAGTACCTGTTCGTCACCGGCGGCGTGGTGAGCTCGCTCGGCAAGGGGCTGGCGGCCGCGTCGATCGGGGCGCTCCTCGAGAACCGCGGGCTGGAGGTCTCCCACCTCAAGCTCGACCCCTACATCAACGTCGACCCCGGGACGATGAGCCCGTTCCAGCACGGCGAGGTCTACGTCACCGACGACGGGGCGGAGACCGACCTCGACCTCGGCCACTACGAGCGCTTCACCAGCGCCAAGATGACCCGGAAGAACAACTTCACCACCGGGCGCATCTACCAGACGGTGATCCAGCGGGAGCGGCGGGGCGAGTACCTGGGGAAGACCGTCCAGGTGATCCCCCACATCACCGACGAGATCAAGGCGGTGATCCGGGAGGCGGCGGGCGGGGCGGACATCCTGATCGTCGAGATCGGCGGCACGGTGGGCGACATCGAGTCGCTCCCCTTCCTCGAGGCCATCCGCCAGATGAAGTACGACGTGGGGGAGGAGAACGCGGTCTACGCCCACCTCACCCTGGTCCCCTTCATCGCCGCCGCGGGCGAGCTCAAGACCAAGCCCACGCAGCACAGCGTCAAGGAGCTGCGCGAGATCGGCATCCAGCCCGATCTCCTCCTCTGCCGGGCGGACCGGGAGATCTCCCGCGAGATGAAGGACAAGATCGCCCTCTTCTGCAACGTCGATCCCTCGGCGGTCTTCACCGCCCGCGACGTCTCCTCCATCTACGAGGTGCCGCTCGCCCTCCACCACGAGGGGCTCGACGACAAGCTGGCCGAGCTCTTCAACATCTGGAGCCGGGCGCCGCGCCTCGAGCGCTGGGAGCAGATCGTCGAGAAGGTGACCAACCCCCGCAACGGCGAGGTCCGGATCGGGATCGTCGGGAAGTACGTGGAGCTGGCGGAGAGCTACAAGAGCCTCAACGAGGCCCTGGTCCACGGCGGGATCGCCAACGACCTCAAGGTCAAGCTGGTCTTCATCGACTCGACGCGGATCGAGGAGGGCGACTCCTCCGAGCTCGGCATGGTGGACGCGATCCTCGTCCCGGGCGGCTTCGGGATCCGGGGCACGGAGGGGAAGATCCTGGCGGTGAAGTACGCCCGCGAGCACAAGGTGCCGTTCTTCGGGATCTGCCTGGGGCTGCAGATGGCGGTGATCGAGATGGCGCGGAACGTCCTCGGTCTGGAGCGCGCCAACTCGCTCGAGTTCGACGAGCAGACCCCGCACCCGGTCGTCACCCTGATGGAGGGGCAGAAGGGGGTGACCGACAAGGGCGGGACGATGCGGCTCGGGACCTATCCCTGCCAGCTGCGGGAGGGCACCAAGGCCCGCGAGCTCTACGGCGCCGAGCTGATCCAGGAGCGCCACCGCCACCGGTTCGAGTTCAACAACGGGTACCGGGCCCAGTTCGAGGCGGCCGGGATGGTCTTCTCCGGCGTCAACCCCGACCTCAACCTGGTGGAGATGATCGAGCTCAACAACCACCCGCACTTCGTGGGCTGCCAGTTCCACCCGGAGTTCAAGTCGAAGCCGTTCCTCCCCCACCCGCTCTTCGCCGGCTTCGTGGCCGCGGCCCGCGAGCACCGGGACGCCACCCAGCGCAGCGCGGGGGCGGCGGTCACCAAGCTCCCGGTGGGGAAGGGGTAGGGCATGGCTCCGGTCCGGGTCCGCGCCGGCGGGCACGAGCTCGGCGACGGGCAGCGGCTCCTGCTCATCGCCGGGCCGTGCGTGATGGAGGGGGAGGGGCACGCCCTCGCCCACGCCCGCAAGGTCCAGGCCCTCGCCGCCCGGCACGGGATCCCGGTGATCTTCAAGGCCAGCTTCGACAAGGCCAACCGCTCCTCGGGCAAGAGCTTCCGCGGCCCCGGGCTCGAGGCCGGGCTGGCCGCCTTCCAGGCGGTGAAGCGCGAGACGGGGCTCCCCTGCCTCACCGACGTGCACGAGACCTGGCAGGCCGAGCCGGCCGGGAAGGTGGTCGACGTCCTCCAGGTCCCCGCCTTCCTCTGCCGGCAGACCGACCTGGTCCTCGCCTGCGCCCGCCACGGGAAGGCGGTGAACGTGAAGAAGGGGCAGTTCCTCGCCCCCCGCGAGATGCGCCACGCGGTGGCCAAGTGCCGGGAGGCGGGGAACGAGAACGTCTTCCTCACCGAGCGCGGCGCCACCTTCGGCTACGGCAACCTGGTGGTGGACATGCGCGCCCTGGTGCAGATGCGGGCGCTGGGCGTGCCCGTCTGCATGGACGCCACCCACAGCGTCCAGATGCCCGGCTCGGGGGGCGACACCACCGCCGGAGACCGGGAGTTCGTCGCCCCGCTCGCCCGCGCCGCCGCCGCGGTGGGGATCGACGCGCTCTTCATGGAGATCCACGAGGACCCGGCGGTGGCCAAGTCCGACGGCCCGAACTCCCTCGACTTCGCGATGGCGGACGCCGTGCTCGGGCAGGTGCTCGCCATCCGCAGGGCCCTGGGCCAGCCGTGAGCCCGGCCCACCCCGGGCGTCGGCGCACGTCCTCCGGCGGTCGCGCCCTGCTGGCCCGGGCGGCGCGGATCCGGCTCGTGCTCCTCGACGTGGACGGCGTGCTCACCGACGGGCGCCTCTACTACGGCCCCGAGGGTGAGGCCCTGAAGGCCTTCGACGTCCGGGACGGCCACGGGATCGTGCTGCTGCGCGACCACCTCGACTTCGGCGTCGTCTCCGGCCGGCCCGGGGAGGCCTCCCGCCGGCGCCTGGAGGAGCTCCGCGTGAAGCACCTGGTGTTCGGCGAGCGGGACAAGCTCGCCGGCTACGCCCGGCTCGCCCACCTCGGGATCCCGGACGACGAGGTCGCCTACATGGGCGACGACGTGAACGACCTCCCCCTCCTCGCCCGGGTCGGCCTGTCCGCCTGCCCCGCCGACGCCCGCCCCGAGGTGCGGGCGGCGGTCCACCTGGTGAGCCGCTTCCCCGGGGGCCGCGGCGCGGTCCGCGAGCTCTGCGACCTCATCCTCCGGGCGAAGGCGCTGTAGGATCCGTCCCCGCTCGCATGCCCGTCCCCCTGCACGAGCGGGTGAAGCGGCGCGTCCGGTCGGTCCTGATCGGGGGCGCCATCCGGCTCCTCCGCCAGCTCCCCCTCCGTCCGGCGCTCGCGCTCGGCGCCTGGGTCGGCCGGCTGGCGCACCTCCTCGCCGTCCGCCCGCGCCGGCGGGCGCTCCGTCAGCTCGCCCTCTGCCTCCCGGAGAGGACCGAGGCCGAGCGGCGCGCCATCGTCCGCCGGATGTTCGTCCACCTCGGCCGGGACGCGTTCGAGCTGGCCGCGATCCGGTCCTGCGACGCCCGCCTCGCCGCCCGGGTCGAGGTCTCGCCGCCCACCCTGCTCCAGGAGGTGATCGCCCGCGGCCGGGGGATGGTCCTCGTCGCCGGCCACCTGGGGAGTTGGGCGCTCCTCGCCCGGCGCGTGGCCCGGGCCGGGATCCCGACCGCCCTGATCGCCCAGGCCGGGCCGGACGCTGGCCTGACCGCGCTCGCCGAGCGGTTCCTGGCGGAGGGCGGCGTCACCACGCTCCGGGGAGAGGACCCGGAGACCGGCCGGGCCATCGTCCGGACCTTCCGCCGCGGCCGGGCGCTCGGGCTCCTCATCGACCAGGACGCCGGCGTCCAGGGGGTCTTCGTCCCCTTCTTCGGGAGGCCGGCCTGGACGCCGCGCACCGCCGCCGACCTGGCGATCCGCTTCGGCGCGCCGGTGGTGGTGGGGACGATCCACCGGCGGGGTCCCCGCCCCGAGGACGGGCACCTCCTCGAGGTGGTCGAGGTCCCCTTCTCCACCGACCCGCCCGACCAGGAGGCGGAGGCGGTCCGCCTCACGGCCGCCTGCTCGGCGGTGCTGGAGGCGGCCATCCGCCGGCATCCCGACCAGTGGGTCTGGCTGCACGAACGCTGGAGGACGCAGCCCGGCGGGGAGCACCCGGCCGAGACCCACCTAGCAAGGCCGGTGCCGAAAAGCTCAGGGCTTTCAGCCGGCTAGGGAAAGAGGGCGCCAAGCAAGGGCTGTGCCCGTCGATCCGACCTTCCAAGAATGCTATGTTTCAGCGGAGTTGCATGCGCACCGCCATCCTCTTCCCGGCGTTGACCTGGATCGCCTCCGCCGCGGCCT
>DATKAL010000152.1:0-11384 GCA_035498135.1 Anaeromyxobacter sp. | reverse complement strand
CGGCGCGGCAAGCTGGTGATCGGGGCCAACGAGTACACCGTGGTCCACCTCCTGCCGATCCTGGCCCGCTACCGCGCCCGCCACCCGAGCATCAAGATCGAGGTGCGCCGGAGCCTGGCGAGCGAGATCCCCTCCGAGCTCCTGCACCGGGAGGTGGAGGTGGGCCTCCTCACCTACCGGCCCGTCCAGCCCGGGATCGCCACCCTCCAGGTGGCCGAGGACGACCTGACCCTGCTGGTCGCCCCCTCCCACCGGCTGGCGCGCCGCAGCGAGGTCTCGATCCGGGAGCTGGGCGGCGAGGCGTTCCTGGCCCACAACGTCCGCTCGCCCTACCGGGAGCGCGTGATCCAGACCTTCGCCCGCTACCGCACGCCGCTCGAGATCGCGATCGAGCTGCCCACCCTGGAGTCGGTGAAGCGGCTGGTGGAGCGCGGCCTGGGCGTGGCCCTCCTCCCGCGGCGGGTGGCGCAGGGAGAGATCGCGCGCGGCGACGTGACCGCGCTCACGGTCCGGGAGATGCGGCTCCTGCGCCCGGTCTTCGTGGCCTTCCGCAGCGGCTCGGAGCCCTCTCACGCCGCCCGGGCGTTCCTCGCCTGCGCGCGGGAGGAGGGCCGGACCGGCTCCCGCACGGCGCGGGGGCCCGGGGGGCCGACCCAGGTCCGCCGCAGCTAGCCCTCTTCTCCGCAGATCGAGACTGGGTCGCACCGGAGGAGCACCCCGGCGCAACCCAGCGTTGACGCACGGTGATCGACGCGTAGGGTGAAATCCTACCCGGAGAAATGCCTGCTGCGTATTGTCGCACCGCACGAATTACGCGAGACTCGCTGCAACGGTTGCGTCGCAACCGCCTCGTAGCGCTGCCCTCGACAGGAGCCGATCGTGCCCCTCACCGGTCAGTTTCGCGAGACCCCGTTCGCCGATCTGGTCCAGTTCTACGGCCTCTCGAAGCAGTCGGTGGCGCTCGCGATCCGGATCTCCCCGCGCTCACCCTCGCCCGACGGCATCTTCTATTTCGAACGCGGCGACCTGGTGGAGGCGCACCTCGACGGCGCGGAGGGGCGCGAGGCGGTGCGCCGGGCGCTCCGCCTCTCGGATGGGACCTTCCAGGTCGAGGTGGGCGCGACCCCTCCCCACCCCGCGCGGCGCGAGGAGTGGAACCGGGTGGTGTTCGAGGAGCTGGTCCGGCTCGACGAGGAGCGGCGCGCCCGGCCCGCGCCGCCCGCCCCGGTCCGGACCGGGGCGGGAGCCGGGACGCCCGCCGGCGCGAAGCACGCCGGCGCCCTCGCCCTCGGCCAGGCCTCGCACCCGGCCACGAGCGCGTCGGGCGGCGCCGGCGCCCGGCCGGCCGGGCCCGGCGGCGGGTCCGGAGCGTCGGGCCCCGGCGCCCGCCCGCCTCCGCCGCCCCGCTCCCGGGGGACGCTGGCGGTCGTGGTCGTGGCGGCGGCGCTGCTCGTCGGCGGAACCGCCGCCTACGTGCTCACCCGCAAGCCGGGCGAGGTCCGGCCGGCCGAGGGCCCCACCCCCGCCGCCGCGCCGGCCGCCCCCCGTCCCGGCAAGGTGCGCGGGGTGACCGACGCCGAGGTGGTCTTCGGGATGGCCTCCGGCTTCACCGGCGCGACCCGCGAGCTCGGCCGGGCGATGAAGACCGGCATCGAGACCGCCTTCGCCGCCGCCAACGACGCGGGCGGGGTCCACGGCCGGAAGCTCCGCCTGGTGGCGCTCGACGACGGGTACGAGCCAGCCCGCACCGGCGAGGTGATGAAGCGGCTGGTGGAGCAGGAGAACGTGTTCGCCGTGGTGGGGAACGTGGGGAGCGCCACCGCCGCGGTCTCCATCCCCTACTGCCTGGAGCAGAAGGTGGTCTTCTTCGGCGCGCTCTCCGGGGCCGAGGTCCTCCGCAAGCAGCCGCCCGATCGCTACGTCTTCAACTTCCGCCCCAGCTACGCGGAGGAGACCGCCGCGGCGGTCCGCTACCTCGCCGACGTGCGCCGGATCGAGCCCCGCCGGATCGCGGTCTTCGCCCAGCAGGACGACTTCGGCGAGTCCGGCCACCGCGGGGCGGTGAAGCAGCTCGGCGAGCGCGGGGTCGAGGCCGCCCGGGTCCTCAAGCTCGGGTACAAGCGGAACACGGCCGACGTGGGCGAGGCGGTGGCCGCGCTCCGGACCCACGCCTCCGACGTGGACGCGGTGGTGATGGTGGCGACCTACAAGGCGGCGGCGGCCTTCATCCGCAAGGTGCGGGACGCCGGCCTCTCGCCGATCTTCACCAACGTGTCGCCGGTGGACTCGAACGCCCTGGCCGAGGAGCTGGTCAGCGCCGGCCCGCGCTACGCCAGCGAGGTGATCGTCACCCAGATCGTCCCCCTCCCGGGCTCGAGCGCCACCTCGGTCCTCAGGTACCAGAAGGCCCTGGAGCGGTACGCGCCGGGCGAGAAGCCGGACTTCCTCACGCTCGAGGGCTGGGTGGTGGGGAACCTCCTGCGCGAGGGGCTGGAGCGGGCGGGGAAGGACCTGGACACGGACCGGCTCGTCCAGGCGCTCGAGGGGATCCAGGGGCTCGACGTGGGCCTCGGGACCCGCCTCACCTTCGGGCCGGCCGAGCACCAGGCGTCCCACAAGGTCTGGGGCACCGCGCTCCAGCCGGACGGCACCTACCGCTCCGTCGACCTCGAGTGAAGGAGGGCCGCCCCGCCATGACCCCGCGCCTCGGCCTCGCGCTCCTCCCGCCCCTGGCCGCGCTCGCCCTGGCGACCCCGGCAGCGGCCCAGCCGAACGGCGTCACCGACGCCGAGATCCTCTTCGGCATGTCGGCCCCGTTCTCCGGCACGGAGAAGGAGTTCGGGCGCCAGCTCCGGATCGGCTGGGAGCTGGCCTTCGCCGCCCAGAACGAGGCGGGCGGGGTGAACGGGCGCAAGCTCAAGCTCCTGCCCATGGACGACGGGTACGAGCCGGCCCGGACCCAGACCGCGATGAAGGAGCTCCTCGAGGGGCGCAAGGTCTTCGCCGTGGTGGGGAACTTCGGGTCGGCGACCGCGGCGGTCTCGGTCCCCTACGCCAACGAGAAGGGGGTGCTGCTCTACGCCGCCTACAGCGGGGCCAACCTGCTCCGCAACGACCCCCCGGACCGGTTCGTCTTCAACCTGCGCGCCTCCTACGCCGAGGAGACCGCCGCGATCGTCGGCTACCTGGTGGAGGTCCGGCGCATCCCCGCCTGGCAGATCGCGGTCTTCGCCCAGGAGGACGCCTTCGGCGACGCCGGCTTCGCCGGGGTGGCCAAGGCGATGCGCCGCTACAAGCGCGATCCGGGCCTGGTCCTTCGGGTGGGCTACAAGCGGAACACCGCCGACGTGGACGAGGCGGTCCGCGCCCTCAAGCACCGCGCCCGGGAGATCAAGGCGGTGGTGATGGTGGCCACCTCGAAGGCCGCCGCCCGCTTCGTGGAGCGGGTCCGGGACGCCAAGCTCGACCTCGTCTTCACCAACGTCTCCCCCGGCGCCAACGACCTCGCCGACGACCTGGCGGCGCTCGGCCCGGGCTACGCCGACGGCGTGATCATGACCCAGGTGGTGCCGCTGCCCACCTCGCGGGCGACCGCCATCCTCAAGTACCAGGAGCTGCTCCACCGGCTCGCCCCCGACGAGCGGCCCGACTTCGTCTCCCTCGAGGCCTACCTCTCCGCGCGCGTCCTCGTCGAGGCGCTGCAGCGCGCCGGCCGGAACCTGACCACCGACTCCCTCATCGACGCGCTGGAGGGGATCCACGGGCTCGACCTCGGGATCGGCGTGCCGGTGAGCTTCGGCCCCTCGGAGCACCAGGGCTCGCACAAGGTCTGGGGGACGGTCATCGACGGCAAGGGCAACTTCAAGCCCCTCGACCTGCAGTGATCGGCCGGCCGCCCGCCCGGGGCGTGCGCGTGCGCTTCGCCTCCCCGCGACGGAAGGCGGCTACGATGTCGGCCGGAGGGCGGGACCGGCACGATGCGGATCGGCGTCGACCTGGGGGGGACCAAGATCGCCGGGCTGGCGCTCGACGCCGGCGGCCGGGCGCTGGCTCGCCGCCGCGTCCCCACCCCGCGCGGCGACTACGCCGCGACCCTGGAGGCGATCGCCGGGGTGGTGGAGGGCCTGGAGCGCGAGCTCGGCGAGGCGGGCACGGTCGGGCTCGGGATCCCCGGCGCCCTCTCCCCGGCCACCGGCCTGGTGAAGAACGCCAACCCCGGCTGGATCGTGGGCCGGCCGCTCGACCGGGACCTCTCCGCCCGCCTCGGCCGGCCGGTCCGCATCGCCAACGACGCCAACTGCTTCGCCCTCTCCGAGGCGATGGACGGCGCGGGAGCGGGGGCGAGGGTGGTCCTCGGGGTGATCCTCGGCACCGGGTGCGGGAGCGGGATCGTGGTGGACGGGAAGGTCCTCACCGGCCCGAACGCCATCGCCGGGGAGTGGGAGCACAACTCGCTCCCCTGGCCGGACGCCACGGAGTGGCCGGGCCCCGCCTGCCCTTGCGGCCGGCGCGGCTGCATCGAGACCTTCGTCTCCGGCACCGGGCTGGCCCGGGACCACCGCGAGGCCACCGGCCTCGACCTGGGCTCCCGCGAGGTGGTGGCGCGGGCGGCGGCCGGCGACTCCGGGGCAGAGGCGGCGCTGGCGCGGTACGAGGATCGCCTGGCCCGGGCGCTGGCCTCCATGGTGAACGTCCTCGACCCGGACGTCATCGTCCTCGGCGGCGGCATGTCCAACGTGGAGCGGCTCTACGATCGCGTCCCCCGGCTCTGGGGGCGCTGGGCCTACTCCGACCGCGTCGACAACCGCCTCCTGCCCCCGGCGCACGGGGACGCGAGCGGCGCCCGCGGCGCGGCCTGGCTCTGGTGACGCACCGTGACGCGGCAACCAGCCGCTCCCCGAAGGGGGCCGACACGCCAGGGTGGGGGACAAGGCCCCGGGACGGGTTCAGCCTGGGCCCACCTCTGGAGGAGGGCAACCATGAAAGCTCGGACGTCGTTCTTCCTGGCCGCCGCCCTGGCCACGCTGTTCGCCGCTTCCACGGCCCGCGCCCAGGAGAAGCTGGAGATCTTCTCCTGGTGGGCGGGCGACGAGGGTCCGGCGCTCAAGGCGCTCATCGACAAGTACACGGCGCTCCATCCGAACATCCAGGTGATCAACTCCACCGTCACCGGCGGGTCGGGCGTCAACGCCCGCGCCGTCCTCAAGACGCGGATGCTGGGCGGCGACCCGCCCGACTCCTTCCAGGTCCACGCCGGCCAGGAGCTCATCGGCACCTGGGTGGTGGCCAACCGGATGGAGGACCTCTCCAGCCTGTTCGCCTCCGAGGGCTGGAACGCCAAGTTCCCGCCCGGCCTGATCGCGCTCCTCTCGTCCCGGGGCGGGATCTGGAGCGTGCCGGTGAACATCCACCGCTCCAACGTGATGTGGTACGTGCCGGCGAACCTCAAGAAGTGGGGGGTGACGCCGCCCAAGACCTGGGACGAGTTCCTCGCCACCTGCAAGGCGCTGCAGGCCAAGGGCGTCGCGCACCCGCTGGTGGTCGGGGAGAACTGGACCCAGAACCACCTCTGGGAGTCGGTGGCCCTCGGCACCCTCGGGCCCGACGACTGGAGCGCCCTCTGGGCCGGCAAGCTCAAGTTCACCGACCCCAAGGTGGTGAAGGTCTGGGACACCTTCGGCAAGGTGCTGGCCTGCTCCAACCCCGACGCCGCCGGGCTCTCCTGGCAGCAGGCGACGGATCGGCTGCTCAAGGGCGACGGGGCGTTCAACGTCATGGGCGACTGGGCGGCCGGCTACATGGTCACCACCCTGAAGCTCAAGCCGGGGGAGGGGTTCGGCTGGGAGGCCTCCCCGGGCACCGGCGGCGTCTTCATGATGCTCTCGGACTCCTTCGGGCTCCCCAAGGGCGCCAAGCACCGCGACGCCGCCCTGCTCTGGCTGAAGCTGCTCGGCTCGCGTGAGGGGCAGGACATCTTCAACCCGCTCAAGGGCTCGATCGCCGCCCGGCTCGACTCCGATCTCGGCAAGTACAACGCCTACCTCCAGTCGGCCGCCAAGGACTGGAAGGGCGACAAGGTGGTGGGGAGCCTGGTGCACGGGGCGGTGGCGCCGGAGAGCTTCGGCAGCCAGTTCGGCACGGTGATGGAGATCTACCTGTCCGGCCACAACGCCGAGGCCGCGTCCAGCGCCGCCCAGGCGATCGCCGACCAGGTCGGCCTCGGGAAGTGAGGAGGCTTCCGGCCGCGCGGTGGCCCGCCCGGAGACCGCTCCGGGCGGGCGCCCCCGCGTCCGCGGGCGGCGGCGGCCGAGGAGCGCCGGGATGAGCTGGCGCAAGCATCGCAACCAGCTGACCGGGTTCCTGGTCCTGCTCCCCTCGATGATCCTGATCGGGATCTTCGTCTACTCGTTCATCGCCCGGACGATCTGGTCCTCCCTCACCGACTGGGGACGGGATCCGTCCCAGGCCCTCGCCCTCGAGCCGGTGACCCGCTTCATCGGCCTGCAGAACTACCGCGAGCTCTTCACCGGGGTGATCGACGGCCGCTTCCGGCAGGACCTGGTGAGCACCGTCTTCTTCACCCTCTTCTTCCTCGCCGGCTGCCTGCTGGCGGGGCTGCTCCTCGCCATCCTCATCGACCACAAGCCCCGAGGCGAGGCGTTCTTCCGGGCGATCTTCCTCTTCCCCTTCGCCCTCTCCTTCGTGGTCACGGGCACGATCTGGCGCTGGCTGCTCCAGCCCTCGGGCGGCGTCAACCGGATCCCGGCCCTGGTCGGGCTCCCGCCCCGCACCTTCGAGTGGCTCACCTCGAGGCGGCAGGTGTGGCGCTTCGACTGGAGCTCGCTGCCGGTGGCGTCCGCCATCGCCCTCGGGCTCGGGCTGGCGATCGTCGCCGCGCTCGCCTACCGCTCCCGGCGGCGCGGCGGGGCGGTGGCCGCGGCGGTGGCGGCGGCGCTCGGCCTGGCGCTCGCGGTCCTGCTGCGCGGCTACCGCCCCCTGCCCTTCCCCGAGCTGCACGGCTTCAACCTCGCCTTCGTCGGGATCGTGGTGGCGGCGGTCTGGCAGATGGCCGGCTACACGATGGCCCTCTACCTGGCCGGCCTGACCGGGATCCCGGAGGAGCTGCGCGAGGCGGCGGTGGTGGAGGGAGCGAGCGGCTGGCACCTCTACACCCGGGTGATCCTTCCGCTCCTGGCGCCGGTCACCCTCTCCGCCATGATCGTCCTCGGCCACATCAGCCTGAAGATCTTCGACCTGGTCTTCGCCATGGCCGGGCCGGACAACGCCTACACCGACGTCCCCGCGCTCCTCATGTTCATCACCACCTTCCGCGGGAACCAGTTCGCCAAGGGGGCGGCCATCGGCGTGATCCTGCTCCTCCTCGTGGCGCTCATCATCGTGCCCTACCTGCGGAGCCAGCTCCGCCGCGAGGTGAGCCGGTGAGCCCGCGACGACGGGCCGGGCCGGGCCGCTGGCTCATGTACCTGGTCCTCTTCCTGGCGGTCGCCTTCTTCCTGATGCCCGTCTACATGATGCTGGTGACGGCGCTCAAGGAGCCCATCGCCATCGGGCTCGACACCGCCTGGCAGCCGCCGCGGACCTGGAACTGGGCGAGCTTCGCCGAGGCCTGGGTGGCCTTCCAGCCGAAGCTCCGCAACAGCTTCGTCCTCACCGTCACCGCCGCGGCCGCCTCCGCCATCCTCGGCTCGCTGAACGGCTATGTCTTCGCCAAGTGGCCCTTCCCCGGGGCCCGGATCGCCTTCGCCCTCATCCTCTTCGGGATGTTCATCCCCTACCAGGCGATCCTGATCCCGCTGTTCCAGTTCATCAAGTCGATCGGCCTGTACGGGAGCATCTGGGGGCTGGTGGTGGTGCACACCGTCTACGGCCTGCCCATCACCACCCTCATCTTCCGCAACACCTACGTGGAGATCCCGGACGCGCTCATCGAGGCGAGCTCGCTCGAGGGGGCCGGGTTCTTCGCCATCTACCGGCGGGTGGTCTTCCCCCTCTCGCTGCCCGGCTTCGTGGTGGTGATCATCTGGCAGTTCACCCAGATCTGGAACGAGTTCCTCTTCGCGGTCAGCCTCTCCAACCCCGAGAGCCAGCCCATCACCGTGGCGCTCGCCCAGCTCTCCGGCGGGGAGGCGGTCCGCTGGAACCTCCCCATGGCCGGGGCCCTCCTCGCCGCCCTCCCCACCCTGCTCGTCTACGTGGTCTTCGGCCGCTTCTTCGTGCGCGGGCTCCTGGCCGGGTCGGTGAAGGGGTAGCTCCGCCCGCCACCCTCACTCGCAGAACACCCGGACCTTCTCGCCCCGGGCCCCGTCGACGTCGACGGTCAGCTCGCCCAGGTGCTCGACCAGCTCCTCGAGGTTCTCGGCCCGCAGCTTCGAGACGTCCAGCTCGACCCCGTTCCTCTGCAGGGCCTGGTTGATCTGCTCCTGGACGCCCGGGGGGAGGAGCGCCGCCAGCCGGACCCCGGTCCGGACCAGGTCGAGCGGGACGCGGACGTTCACCTTCCCCGCCTGGTCGCCCTCGTAGCCCTCGACCAGGACCCGCAGGTAGCGGGGCGAGGCGGCGGCGGGCTGGGCGCTCGCGCCGCCCGGCGCCGCGCCCCCGAGCGCGTCGAGGAGGCCGGCGGCCTCCTTGGCGTCGATCTTCCCCTCGGCGAGCAGGTTCAGGATGCGCAGGCGTTCCTCGGTCATGGGGTCCTCCGGTTCAGCTCAGCGAGACGAAGATCTCGGCGCCCGGCCGCTCGACCAGGACGCGGGTTCCGCGCGCCTCCCCCAGGACGGCGCACCCGCCGCGGACCAGGGCGAGGAGGCTCCAGCGGGGCACGACCAGGGCGGCGATCCGCAGCACGAGCAAGAGGGGCAGGAGCAGCACGGCCAGCAGCGCCCAGACGAGGAAGAGCGGCAGCCAGAGCCGCAGGGCGTGACGGGGGGTCCGGACGCGGACCCGGGCGACGAGCGGCGGCAGCCTCATCGGCGCAGCTCCTCGGCCGCCTTGCCGGCGCTGATCTCTCCCCGCTCCAGCCGGTCGAGCACCTCCGCCGGGGTGGGGCGCGGCTCGAGCTCCACCCCGAGCGCGGCGCCGAGCGCCTGCGAGAGCCGGTTCAGCCGGTTCTTGACGGTCGGGTAGCTGACGCCGAAGAGCCGCTCCATCTCCTTGATCGAGCCGTGGCTCCGGACGAAGGCGGCGATGAACACCTGGTCCTCGTCCGGGAGCTGGGCGAGCGCGGGGAGCTCGAACGGCCCCTCGATGGCGATCCCGCTCGAGGCGAGGCGGACGCGCTCGACCGCCATCCGGTCGCCGTTCGCCATGCGGGTCAGGTCCTTCCAGCGGGCCATCGGAGCTCCGTGAGCGGGCGGCACCGCGGTGCGGGACATGGGGGCCGAGCGGCCTTCGACCTCGTTGCCGGACATGGCGAAGGATGGTGTGGTATCCCGTGTCGCGGCGCCGGGGGCCTCGGGAGGCTAAGCCCCAGGCCATCCGCCACCCCCGGCTCCTCCGCCCCGACCCTCGCGGGGCGGCCGCCGGCGGGGGTCCACCGGGAGGAGCGCCATGAAGGTCGTCCACACCCAGGAGCTGCCCTGGACCGATTCGCTGAACCGCGGCCCCTTCGGCCAGCGCCGCAAGGGGCTGGGCGGGGAGAAGCTCACCTGCGGGCTCTGGGAGCTCGCCCCCGGGAAGCGCTCCTTCCCGCTCCATGCCCACCTCGTCACCGAGGAGGCCCTCTTCGTGATCTCCGGCCGGGGCAAGGTCCGGACGCCCGAAGGGCTCACCGACATCGGCCCGGGCGACTACGTCTCCTTCCCCGCCGGCGGTCCGGCCCACCAGCTCCTCAACGACGGCCCGGAGCCGCTGGTCTACGTCGGGATGGCGGCCACGATCGGCGTGGACGTCGTCGAGTACCCGGACTCGAACAAGATCGCGGGCACGGTCGGCCGCCCGCCCGCCGGGAAGCGCTTCATGTTCCGGGCCGCCGATCAGGTGGACTACCTCGACGGCGAGCCCGGGACCTGACCGGCGCTCACCTCGCCGCCACCGGGCCCGCGGGGTAGCATCGCCCCGTGCGCGGCCGCACCGTCCTCCCCTTCCTCGTCGGCTTCGGCCCGGCGCTCGCCTGGGTCGCGGTGGTGAGCGCCCGCTACGGGCCCACCGACCTCGGCTGGCCGCGCAGCGTGGCGCTCGCGGTCTTCACCGGCCTCGGGGTGCTGGGCCTCTCCGCCCTCGCCCTCGCCTACCTGCCCGTCACCCTGGAGCGGCTCGGCCTGGCGCGCGCCGCCGCCTGGCTCCGCCGCTTCTGGGACCCGGACGCCCGGTAGCGTGCGGCGGGCGACGGGCGCCCCCGCCCGCCGCGTTGTGACGCCGCCCGGCGCCGTTGTACGGTCCGCCCAGGTCCGCCCTCCGCCGGCCCCGCAAGCTCCTCGTGCCTCCCCCCTTCGCGCCGCGCGAGGCCTGGACCCGGGGCGAGCGCGCCCTCCTCCGCCGGCTCTCCTCCCCCGCCCGGATCCAGGAGTTCCTCGACGGGCTCACCTACCGCCCCGAGGACCGGCCCGGCTGCCCGCGCCGGGTGCTCGAGGAGCGGCGCGCCAACTGCTACGACGGCGCGATCCTGGCCGCGGCGGCGCTGCGGGAGCTCGGCCACCCGCCGCTCCTCCTCGACATGTGGGCGGTCCGGGACGACGACCACGTGATCGCGGTCTTCCGCGCCGGGGGACGGCTCGGGGCGGTGGCCAAGTCGAACTTCGTCGGGCTGCGCTTCCGCGAGCCCATCCACCGCACCCTGCGCGAGCTCGTCCTCACCTACTTCGAGCCCTACTTCAACGCCTCCGGCGAGAAGACGCTGCGCGCCTACTCGCCGCTCCTCGACCTCCGCCGCTTCGACCGCTACGGCTGGACGTTCCGCGACGCGCCCCTCCAGTACCTCTCCGACCGGCTCGATGCCCTGCCCCACCGGCGGCTCCTCAGCCCGGCGATGGAGCGCCGCCTCGAGCCGGTCGACCCGCGCTCGCGGGAGGCGGGGATGCTCGGGTGCCTGCCGGAGGGGCTCTACCGGGAGGGCTGAGCCCCGCGGGCGGCGCGGCCTACCGCGCCGCCTTGAGCGCCGCCTTGAGGTCCGAGACCCCGAGGAACACGCTCGCCTTCCTCGCTCCGGCCGGCCCGCCGAAGACGTGGGTGACGTTCACCCCCGCGTCGCCGAGGGCGCCTGCGACCGCGGCCAGGCTGCCGGGCTTGTCGGCCAGCTCGACCTCGAGGACCTCGTGCTCGTCGGCCGGCCAGCCCCGGGCGGCCAGCGCCTTCCGCGCCGCCGGGACCTTGTCGACCACCAGCCGCACCACGCCCTCGGCCCCCTCGACCCAGGCGTTGATGGCCCGGAT
>DATKAL010000151.1:0-7751 GCA_035498135.1 Anaeromyxobacter sp. | reverse complement strand
GGCCGACCACGAGCGGCTCCTGGTGCGCGAGAAGCCGACGCACGACGGGGCGGAGCCGTCGGGGGCCTCGGTCGCGCTCCTCAACGCGCTCCGGCTCGAGGCCTTCACCGCCGACGCGCGGTGGCGCGCCATCGCCGACCGCGCGCTCCGCCACTACCGCCGCGCCCTCGAGGACCAGCCGCTCGCCCTCACCGACATGCTCCTCGCCCTCGACTTCGCCACCGACGCGGTCCGCGAGGTGGTCCTGGTCTGGCCGGAGGAGGGCCCGCCGGCCGGACCGTTCCTGGACGTCCTGCGCCGCGCCTTCCTGCCGAGCCGCGCCCTGGCGGGCGCGCCCGCCGGGGAGGGGATCGCGCGGCTCGGGGCGGTCGCCCCCATCGCCGCCGGCAAGGCCGCGGTGGGCGGCCGGCCCACCGCCTACGTCTGCGAGCGTGGCGCCTGCCGGCTCCCGGCCATCGACGCGGAGAAGCTCGCCTCCCAGATCGCGCCGGTGCGGCCGTACTCCCCCCGCCGCTAGGGCAGGGCCGCCGGGCCGACCTCGGCCCTTTCCCTACACGCCGCCGCTTCACGGGCCGCGTCCAGCGCGGCGGTCATCCCGCACGTCGTACGCGGCGAAATTGACACCCTCGAAATCCGGGCAGTACCCTCCAAGGTCGTCCTCGCAGCTGCTCGGCCTGCCTCGAGCCCGCCGCACCGGAGGTTGCATGCGTCGCCCGCTGGCGTCCGTCGCCGCCGCCGCCCTCGCCGCCCTGCCCGCGGCTGGGCGGGCCACCGAGCCGCTCGACCTCGACCTGGTCCGGCTCGGGGCCCCCTCGGCCCAGGTGTGGACCGGCCTGGGCGCCGCCGCGGGCACCCCGCTCGCGGCCGGCGAGGCGGACCAGCTCGCCTCCGACGCCCGCAAGCGCTTCGCGATCCTCTCCTCGGAGATGGCCCTGGCCCTCTCCTCCGCGGTGCTCCAGCCCGCCTCCACCACCGGCGACGACGGGTTCGACGTCTCGGCCGAGGCGGCCTACGTGGCGGTGAAGCCCGCCCCGATCGGCGATCCGGCCAACACCCTCTCCTTCCCCGCCCAGAGCCAGTGGCCCACCTACGGCCCGGCGCCGCACGGCCTGCTCATCCCCTCGTTCCACGTCCGCAAGGGGCTGCCCTACAGCCTCGAGGTGGGCGGCCGCCTCCTCTGGGTGTCCCAGTCGTCGATGTACGCGGGGCAGCTCGAGGCCAAGTGGGCCCTGCAGGAGGGCTTCTCGTACTCCCCGGATCTCGCGCTCCGGGCGGCCTGGACGCAGCTCTTCGGCCAGCGCGACTGGAACCTGGGAACCGGCGACGTCGACGCCATGATCTCGAAGCGCTGGGCCACCGGCGCGGGGGCGAGCCTCACCCCTTACCTCGCCGCCCGCTTCACCTTCCTCGACGCCTCGACCGGCACGATGGTCTACGGGCTGGACGCCACGGGGGCGCCGCTCTCCGCCTCGTTCCCCACCCTGCACGCGATCTTCTACCGGACCACCCTCGGCCTGCGCTTCACCGCCTCCCGGCTCTCGCTCGCCGCCGAGGCGACCTACTTCGGCGGCAACGGCCTGGGGAAGACCGACCCGGACTACCCGGGGTTCAAGGTCGCCTCCTCGTTCGGCGGCGCCGGTCGCCTGGGGTTCGAGTTCTAGCTGCTATCTCCCGGTGGCGGCCCGGACCGCGGTCCGGGCGGCCGCCGGCCCGTTGGTGATCACCGCCGCCACCCCCAGGCGCGCCAGCGCCTCGACCTCGGCCGGCGCGTCCACGGTCCAGACGTTCACCGCCAGCCCTCGCGCGCCCCAGCGGGCCGCGCGGGCGGGGGTGACGAGCCTGCGATCGGGGTGGACCGCCGCGGGGGCGAGCAGCCGGGTGGCGAGGGCGGTCCGCAGCCGCCAGGCGCGGCCAGCCTCGAAGAGCAGTCCGACCGGGACCGCGGGCGCCGCCAGGCGGAAGGCGGAGACGAGGCGGTAGTCGAAGGAGGAGACGATCACCCGGTCCCCGGCCCCGGCCCGGGCGAGGACCCCGGCGGTGGCCCCCGCGAGCGAGAGATCGCGCCCTTCCCCCTTCAGCTCCACGTTCACCACCGCGGCGGGGAAGGCCTCGAGGACCTCGGAGAGGAGCGGGACCCGCTCGCCCCGGAAGCGCGCCCCCTTCCAGGCGCCCACCTCCAGCCGCCGGAGCTCCGCGAGCGCCGTCCGCCCGACCGCGAGCGGCGCCCCGGCGACGCGGAGGGTGTCCGCGTCGTGGATCACCACGACCTCGCCCGTGGCGCAGCGGCGGACGTCGAGCTCGAACCCGTCGGCTCCCTGCTCCAGGGCCAGCCGGAAGGCGGTCAGGGTGTTCTCGGGCGCGTCGGCGCTCGCCCCGCGGTGACCGAGCACCAGCGGCCGCCCCTCCGCGCGCGGGGCCCTCCCCATCGGGCCGGACATCGGGCTCCCTCCCGCTCCCGGTGGCGCTTGGCGGCCCCGGGAGGCGCGGCTATCCTAGCGCGCGGCGCCATGACCGAGCTCGCCATCGTCCTCCTCGTGGTCCTGTTCGTCTTCGGCGCGACGCAGATCCCGGCGCTCGGCGACCGGATCGGCCGCCTGGTCCGGAGCCTGCGCCGCGGGCCCGCGGACCGGCCCGCCGCCCCGCCGCCCCCGGGGCCGCCGGCCGCCTGAGGGCCGGGCCGGCGATCAGCCTGGACCGCGCCGCCCCTCCGCGAGCCGCTCCGCCAGGGCGCGCACCAGCGGGTGGAGCGCGCCGTCGTCCGCGATCGCGGCCAGCTCCGCGGCCCGGATCCCGGGCAGGAGCTTCAGGACCAGGCTCGGCTCGGCGTACGGGTTGCGGGCGATGGCGAGGGCCACCGCCGGGCGCGTCCGCCAGCGGCGCTCCTCGGAGAGGCAGCGGAGCGTCGCCGGCCGGCAGGGGCGGCGGGCGGCGATCCGGACCACCTGCTCCTCGGTGAGGAGCGGGTTCCGGAGCAGCTCCCGCACCACCGTGGGATCGCCCTCGGCCGCCAGGCGCGCGAGCAGGTCGGGATCGCGCTGCGCGCGGGCGAGCGCCTTCTTGTGCCCGAGGGTCAGGTGGGAGAGGCGGGGGTCGGCCTTGTCCCGGGGCTCCCGGAAGGCGCGCCGCGGAGGGGGGGCGAGCAGCAGGGCGGTGACCTCGGAGAGGCCCTGGACCGAGGCCTCCGCGTACAGCTCCGCCTGGAACGGATAGGGCACGGGAGCGGCCGGATCGGCGAGCGCCTGCCCGACCGCCGCCATCGCCGCCCGCTCCTCCGCGCCGCCGTCGCGGGCCAGGGCGGCGAGCACCGCCGCCGCCCGCGCCGGCTCGGAGGCCGCCAGCGTCCGGGCCGCGGCGCCCGCGCGGATCGGCCCCTCCTCCAGGGTCGCGAGCCTCCGGGCGAAGGCGCGTGCCTCCTCCCGGATCCCCGCCGCCGGGATCACGGCCCTTGCCCGTCCGGCGCCGCCGCGACCCGGAGCGAGGCGCCCTCGAGCTCGTCCGGCGCGTCCGGCAGCGGGACCAGGAAGGGGACCTGGTCGCCCGGCCGCACCTCGGCCGGCGCGCGGGCGCGGAGCGCCGCCGCCAGCGACTCGAGGGCGGCCGCGTCGACGGCCGCGTAGAGCTCCTCCGGCCCGGGCTCGGCCCCTGCCAGGGCGGAGCCGGCGGCGATCACCCGCCCTCCCCGGACCACCTCGACCCGCACCCGCACGGCGCGGACCGGGGCGGAGGCGCGCGACAGGACCCGGCCGCGGACGTAGAGCAGCGGCCCGTTCTGCTGCCGCTCGTAGCGGCCGTTCGAGAGGCGGAGCACGGGGAACGGGCCGGCGGCGGCGGCCTTGCCCAGGGCCCCGGCGGCCGAGGCCCCCTCGCCGCGCCACATCACGCGGAACCCGAGCGCCAGCACGAGCAGCGCCGCGAGGGCGAGCGCGTTCACGGCCACGGCGCGGGCGCGGCTCGCCCTGCCCGCCTCCGGCAGCCGCTCGGCGGGCTCGGCGGCCTCGGCCGGCGCCGGCGCCGGCTCCGGCGTGCGGGCGGCGGGAGGGGCGCGCTGGAGCTGGGGAGGCGGCGGCTCCTGCGGCGGGGGCGGTACCGCGGGCGGCGCCCCCGGAGTCGGCTCCGGCAGCTCGAGCGGCGGCGGCCCACCGAACAGGACGCCCGGCTGGGGCAACGGGATCCCGTCGGCGAGCGAGAGGGACGGCTCCGGCGCGGGCAGCTCCTCGGCGGGCGGACGGACGCGCTGCGGCTGCGGCGTGGCCCGCTCCTCGAGGGCCAGGTCGGGCCGCGGGCCGGGATCGGGCTCGAAGTCGCCGGAGAAGTCGATGTCGGCCGGCGCAGGCGGCGGGGACGGCTCGGGCGCGACCAGCTCGGCGGGCGGCGCGGCCGGTGGCGGCGGGGGGGCGGGCCTCGCCGCCGGCGGAGGGGGCGGTGGCGCCGCGGGGAAGGGCTGCGCCCGGACGGCGGGCGGCGGCGGCGCAGGCGGGGGGGCGAGGGGCGCCGGCGCCGCGCCGGAGATCACCTCGCCGAGGAGGTGCGCGAGGTCGGTGACCGGCAGGCCCGGCCGCGGCGTGTGGCGGGGGACCGGCGCGGCCACGAACGGATCGACGGAGGCGAACGGATCGAGCGCCCCGCTCCCGCCGCCGGGGGACGCCGCGGGGGCCGCGGGGGCCGCGGCGGAGCCGAAGGGATCGGGCGCCCCCGGCGTCGCGAAGGGGTCGGTCCCCGGCGCGGAAGGGGCCGGCGCGAACGGATCGGCAGCGGCGAACGGGTCGGCGCCGGCGAAGGGGTCGGCCTGCCGGGGCGGCGGGGGGGTGGCGAGCTCGAGGGTGGTGGAGGCCTGGGTGGGCGGCGGCGCCTCGCCCCCGGGGTCCCGCTGCACGACGAAGACCGTCTGGCAGCGGGAGCAGCGGACCTTCGCGCCGCGAGGGCCGACCTTGTCGTCCGCGACCCGGAACCTCGCCTGGCAGCGCGTGCAGGTGACGATCATCGTGCCCCGCAGGGGAGTCCGAGATTACAACGTGTTGGCGCTTGACACCAGGCGTCGTCGACTCAACAATTCCCGCAATTGCGCCCACTTACCAGCGGATGGCCATCATGAACGAAGAGCGCACCGAGGGGATGGAGGCCGCCGAGGGGCGCGAGCCCAAGATCATCAAGCGTTACACGAACCGGAAGCTCTACGACACCGTCGAGTCCCGGTACGTCACGCTCGACGAGATCGCCGAGATGATCAAGGGCGGCGGCGAGGTCAAGATCATCGACAACCGCACCAAGGAGGACCTCACCTCCATCACGCTCGCCCAGATCATCTTCGAGGAGGAGAAGAAGACCTCGAAGATGAGCCTGGAGACCCTCCGGGACCTGATCCGCCACGGCGGCGAGGTCGCCCAGCGGCTGGTGGAGGGGACCCAGGCCGAGCTGCGCGGACGGGTGGAGGCGGTCAAGGCGGCGGCCGAGCAGCGGGTCCAGACCCTCCTCAACCGCGGCCAGGCCACCAGCGACCGCGCCAAGGAGCTGGTCCAGGCCTCGCAGGAGGCGCTCGCCGCGGTCCAGCGCCGGGTCGACGAGCGGGTCCGCTCGGCGGTCGAGGGGATGTCGAGCCTGCCGGAGGTCCGGCGGCAGCTGGACGAGATCTCCGGCCGGATCCAGGAGCTCGAGAAGCGGCTCGAGGAGCTGTCGAAGCGGTAGCGCGGCGCCCGCCGGCGCCGTGCGAGAGCCTATCCCATCCCCAGCCCTGCTGCGGCGAGCGATCCTGGCATTCGGTGCTCAGGCTCGCTCGCCTCGCGACGGCCCGGGGTGACGGGATGCACTCTAGCCGGCCGCCCGCAGCCCCGGGGCGCGCTCCGCCAGCTCGTCGGCGATCGCCGCCAGCGCGGTGGCGCCCGAGGAGCGGGGGGCGTACTCGAAGATCGTCCGGCCGTGGCTCTGGGCCTCGTCCACCTTCACCGACCAGCCGAGCACCGTCCGGGAGAGCTCGGCGGGGAACCTCTCCCGGAGCCGGGCGAGGATCTCGTCGGCGAGCTGCGTCTTCCGGTAGAGGGTGGGGACCACCAGCGTCAGGGCCGGGGCGGCGCCGCGCTCGGCCCGCAGCCGGTCCAGGCTCTGGAGGATCTCCGCGCAGCCGTCGAGGGCGAGGTAGGTGAGGGCGACCGGGACCACCAGCTCGCGCGCCGCCCGGAGCACGTTCTCGGTCACCAGCGAGAGCGACGGCGGCGCGTCCACCAGGACGGCGTCGTAGCGCCCCTCGCCGACGGCCGAGAGCCGGGCGTCGAGGCGGTCGGCCCGGTCGGCGGCGAGGGCGACCGCCACCGGGAAGGCGGCCAGGTCCTTGTTGGCGGGGAGGAGGTCGAGCCCTCGCACGGCGGTGGGGCGGACCACGTCCTCGAACCGGACGCTGTAGTCGAGGAGCCAGTCGTGGACGGTGGGGGTGAGCCCGCGCACGTCCACGCCCAGCGACTTGCCGGCGTGCCCCTGGGTGTCGAGGTCGGCCACCAGGACCCGCTGCCCGCGCGCCGCCAGGCGGGCCGCCACGTTCACGCAGAGCGTGGTCTTGCAGGTCCCGCCCTTCTCGTTGATGAAGGCGATCCGGCGCATGGCCGAGCTCTAGACGACCGGGACCTGCCTGAACCTTGGCGCGATTCGAGACACCGAAGGTGTTCGAGAATCGCGAACCATGGTTCAGGCCCCGCCGCCCTCGTCCGGCCCGCGCTCCTCCCCGGCGTCCGCGTCGGCCCGGGCGGCGAGGCCGTCGATCATCGACTCGAGCTCGGAGAGCTTGCGCTTGAGGGCGGCCACGTCGTCGCGCGACGGGAGGTTGGCGGCGCGGAGACCGGCCGCCAGGGCCCGCCGGAGCACCGGGTTCCGGAGCACGTCCTCGAAGGTCATAGATCATGGACTTGTCCCCCTCCCCTCGCTAGCTTGTCAAGCCTCGTGGGCGTCCCGACCCTTCTCGACCGCAGGCTCGCGATCGTGACTGGAAAGGGCGGCGTGGGGAAGTCGACCGTCACGGCCGCGCTCGCCCTGCTCGCCGCCCGCGAGGGGAAGCGCGTCCTGGTCTGCGAGGTCAACGCGCCGCAGGAGCGGATCGCCCCGCTGCTCGGCGCCCCTCCCGCGGGCGCCGCGATCCGGGCCGCCCGGCCCGGGATCTGGACCGTCAACGTGAGCCCGCCCCAGGCGATGCGCGAGTACGGGCTCATGGTCCTGCGGTTCAAGACCATCTACGACGCGGTCTTCGAGAACCGGCTGGTCCGGTACTTCCTCCGCGTCGTCCCCTCGCTCGCCGAGCTGGTGATGCTCGGGAAGATCCTCCACGAGGCGCGGTCGGAGGAGCGGGGCGTCCCGCGCTGGGACCTGGTCCTCGTCGACGCCCCGGCCACCGGCCACTGCGTCCAGCTCCTGCGCGTCCCGGCCGCGCTCCTCGACACCGTCCCGGGCGGCCCGCTCCGCCACGACGCCCAGTGGATGGAGCGGCTCCTCGTCGATCCCGTCCGGACGGCGCTCGCCATCGTCACCCTCCCGGAGGAGATGCCGGTGAACGAGGCGGCCGAGCTCGACGCCCAGGTGCGGGAGGTGCTCGGGATCCACCGGGCGGCGCTGTTCGTGAACGCCATGCCCGCGGCGCGCTTCACCGCCGCCGAGGCGGCCGCCCTCGCCCCGCTGGCCGAGCGGCCGCCCCCCCTCGGCCCGGCCGCGCGGGCCGCCCGCCTCCAGGCCCTCCGGGCGGAGCAGGCCGGCCGCCGCCGGCAGGGTGACGTGGT